>CALFYQ010000387.1 GCA_937952085.1 uncultured Paracoccaceae bacterium
CGCCTAGATATCGGCTGTTCCGCCGGTTGCGACGCACCTCATCCGCTGCGTCCTCGCTGCGCATCCAGAGGCGCGCTTCCCGGCCCGCCTGGGCCGCAATTGAGGCCAGCGCCGTACCCCAGGCGCCGCCGCCGAACACGCCCACCCGGGCGTAGAGGGTTACTCGTATCAGCGGTGGCGCAGCCGCGTCCGGAATCATTCTCATCGGGCGCAAGCTCCCCTTTCCTGACCTCCTTCATCCGTCCGACGCAGGGATCGAAATCAATCGGTTGCGTTCGGAGCCCTCCTGGCACAACATAGTGTGCATAGCAGCGAAGCCAAGGCCGATTTTTGCATTTGCGAAATGATCGGCCGCCCGGCGCGTTTCGCGCGCAGGGCCGACATGCCCGGGAGCCGCTCCTTGATCGCCATCGCAGACGCCGCAACCGACGCGCTCGCCGCCGATTTTTCGGATGCGCTCGCGCATGAGCCGACCGCCTTCGACGCCGCGCGGCGCATCGCGCAGCGGCTCGGGGCGCATCGTCGCGGGGAGATTGCGGAAATCGCCTTCTGGGCCCCGGAGCTGCTCGAGCGGCGGGTGCCGGACGGCGAAGTGGCGCTGGAGATTCTGAGCCGACGTGGCGGGCTTGACCTGTCCGTCTCACGCCAGCAGGTCAGCTTCCATCGCACCCTCGTCCCTGTGCGCCGGGTGGACGCGTACTGCGTGGCCGCCGTCTCCGGCCTCCGGCCCGGAAGCCGCGGCGAGATCGGCGATTTCTATTCGCTGGTCTGGCGCGATGCCGATGGAGCCGAACGACGCCTGCTGGATCCGCTGGCCTCTTCGCTCCCCTTCGGGGCATTCGCGCCGGCGGAATACTATGATGTCGAAGGGATGCAGGCGGCGCGGGGCGATCTCGCCTATTACGAGCAGTTGAAAGCTAAGGGAGAGCCGGCGAAGCTCGGCCCGGTCGGCGCGATCCTGCAGGTGCATGTCCCGACCGCGACGCTGGGGATGACGCTGGCGAGCTTCGCCCGGCATGTCGATCTTCTCGCCGAACGGGTGCGAAGCGGCGTTGCGATCGGGCCGGCGGACCGGATCTTCCTCGGCTACGACGCGATCCAGCTCATGCCGGTCGAGCCGACCACGGTCTACGAGGCGGGCCCACCCTTCTGGAGGGAACTCGACCGCGGCGCCTCCGCACTCGCCGTCGAGCTGAAGCGACCCGACACGACGAACTGGGGCTACGACGTGGTCCTCTCCGGCATGAGCGCCGTGAACCCTGCGCTTCTCGAAACAGGGCGGCCGGACGAGCTGATGGACGTCGCCGTCGCACTCCACAATTTCCCCGAAAGACCGAAGAAACTGATACTCGACGTTGTCTTCGGGCATTCCGACAACCAGGGGCTGGAAGCGCTCCCCCATTACTTCTTCGCCGGACCGAACATGTACGGTCAGAACGTCAACTATCGCCACCCGACAGTGCGGGCGATCCTGCTCGAAATGCAGCGTCGAAAGGTGAATTTCGGCGCGGACGGCGTGCGTGTCGATGGCGCGCAGGACTTCAAGTGGTGGGATGCGGACCACCAGACGCTCCGGCACGACGACGAGTATCTGCAGGAGATGTCCGACATCGTTCAGGAGGTCGGCGGCGCCCGCTATCGGCCCTGGATGATCTTCGAGGACGGCCGCCCGTGGCCTGACGAGGACTGGGAGCTCTCTTCCGACTATCGCGCCGTGATCGAGGCGCAGCGGGATGACGACGTGTTCCAGTGGGGCCCGCTCTCCTTCGCCCACAACACTCCGTTCCTCTACTGCTTCTGGCTCAACAAGCACTGGCGCATCAGGGAGATACTGGAGCGCGGCGAGAACTGGATTTCGGGTTGCGCCAACCATGACACGCTGCGCCGCGGCACCCAGGTTTCGACCCGGCTCAACATCAACACGCGCCTCGGCGCGACGCTAATGGAGATCCTCGACCGGGCCTACGACAACCCGGCCTCGCAGATGCTGACCTACGCCTGCTTTCCCGGCGTGCCGATGGATTTCCTCAACGCGACCGCGCGCGCCTCGTGGGGCTTCATCCGCAACCAGGACGACCGCTACGGCGTGAAGGTGGTCGCCGAGGAGGCGATCTCCCTGAAATGGCAGGTGGACGACTACGCCTATTCGCTGCCCGCGTCTTTCCGGAGGCTGAAATCGCTCGGATACGAGACGCGAGAGGAGCTTGCGAGATTTCTGGAATTTCTGCCTGCGCTTGTCGACGTGACCGGGTACGATCTTCCGACCATCGCCAGCCTGCTCAACCAGGTCGACCCGCCTCTCGCCGGGCCCCGTCCGTTCGACGTTGCGGGGTTGAAGCGGATCGCCCGCGCCTGGATGGACGACATGCACGACTACTGCAACGTCACCGGCTACCTTGACCATCTCGGCGAGGCTCAGACGGCCTACGCGCTGAACCTTCGCCATTTCCGGCGCGATCGGCCGTGGCTTCGGCGGAACTTCGGCCCGGAGGACCGGTTCGAGCATCGAAGCCCGATCGACGGCGCGGCGCTCTTCCGCTCATGGCGAAAGAGCCCAGATGGCGAGGAGGTCTTCGCCGTCATGCATCTCGAGGGCCGGCCGGCCGAGGCTCTCGACCCGTTCGACTGGCCGCACGACGTGACGCGCGGCGAAGGCTGGCGCCTCGCCCTGCGCACCCCGCCGATCGGCTCCGACTATCTCGGCGGCCCGATCGACCTCCGCGACGGGATGGGCCTTCTCTTCACGCGCCGGACCTAGACGCCAACGACGCTCTCGAACCCTTCGAAATCCGGGTGCCCGAGATAGAGCGGCTTGTTCCGACCCGCGTCCTTGTGAGAGTCGCGGAACTGTTCGGAGCGCGTCCAGGCTTCGAAGTCGGCGCGGGTGTCCCATACGGTGTGGGACGAGTAGAGCGTGTGATCGTCTCTCTCGGGGCCCTTCAGCAGGTGGAAGGTCCGGAAGCCCTTCATCTCGTCAAGCCGCGTGTTGCGGCCGCGCCAGACCGCCTCAAACGCCTCTTCCGAGCCGCGGACCACGCGGAACCGGTTCATCGCCACGAACATGAACATCTCCTCAATGCTTCTGGTGGAGCGGGGTGATCGCGAGCGCGCCGCCGGCGCGCCCGATATGAACGGGAACTCCATATAGCGCGCCAAGGCGCTCGGGCGTCAGCACCGCTTCGGGCGCGCCATCCGCGACAATGCGCCCCGCCGCCATCAACGCGACCCGGTCGGCGAAGGCGGCGGCGAGAGACGGGTCATGGAGGACGGCGAGCACCCCCGCCCCCTCGTCGGCCGCGGCCCGCGCGGCGCGGAGGATCGCGCCCTGATGTGCGAGGTCGAGGCTCGCCGTCGGCTCGTCGAGAAGGAGCCATTCGCCGGCGCCGAGCGCCCGTCCGGCCCTGAGCTGCGCCAGCGCGCGGGCCATGTGCCCGCGGTGTCGCTCGCCGCCGGAGAGGTGGCGCACCAGCCGCCGTGACATCGCCCGGAGGCCGACCGCCTCCAGCGCGGATTCGGCGATCCGGCGCGCCTCGGCCGGCGCGATCTCCCGCGGGATGGCGAACTGCGCGAGCTCGATCAGCGCGAAGCCGAGCGCCCCTTCCGGGTTTTGCTCCAGCACGGCGCGCTTTCGTGAAAGCTGGCGGGCGCCGAACCGGGCAGGGTTCCCCCCGTCGATCCGCACCGCGCCTTCGCTCGGCCGAAGCGCGCCCGACAGGGCGCCGAGAAGGCTCGACTTGCCGGCGCCGTTCGGCCCGATCACCGCGACGAACTCGCCGCGGCGCACCGCAAAGTCCACCGCGTCGAGCGCGAGCCCGTCGCCGCGCCTCAGTGTGAGCCCCTGCGCTTCAAGCATCGTCCCGGCTCCGCAGGATCAGCCAGAGAAAGAACGGGCCGCCGATCAAGGAGAGGGCGAGGCCGATCGGCGGCTCGGACGGCGGCGCGACGAGACGCACCGCGAGATCGGCGGCGACGACGAGCGCGGCGCCATAGAGCGCCGCGACCGGGACGAGCGCGCCATGCGCCGGGCCGACCGTCAGCCGCGCCAGATGCGGCGCGACAAGCCCGACGAACCCGATCGGCCCCGCCGCCGCCGTGATCGCGCCGACCCCGAGCGCGACCGCGAGGCCGAGCCGGAGCTTCAGCCGCTCCACCTCCACTCCGGCGTGGAAGGCCGCGCGCTCGCCGAGCTGCAGCAGATCGAGCGCGCGCGACGCGGTGAAGAGCGGCGGCCCGGCGAGGAGGGCGAGAAGCGCGGCGACGAGCGCCATCGTCCAGTTCGCGCCGCCGAGCGAGCCGAGGCTCCAGAGCGATAGTTCGCGAAGCTGCTGCTCGGAGGACAGATAGGCGAGAAGCCCGATCAGCGCCGCAGCGACCGCGTTGAGCGCGACGCCGACGAGGATCAGCGTCGCAGTCCCGGTCTCGCCGCGCCGTCGGGCGAGCGCGAAGAGAAGCCCCGTCGCCGCCGCCGCGCCGGCGAAGGCGGCGAGCGGCAGGAGATAGGGCCGGAGCGGCGCCAGCAACCCGGCCGCCAGCGCCGCGCCAAGTACGATGGCCGTGACCGCGCCGAGCGACGCGCCCGCCGTCACCCCGACGAGACCCGGATCGGCGAGCGGGTTCCGCAGGAGCCCCTGCAGCGCCGCGCCGGAAACCGCGAGCGAGACGCCCGCGGCGAGGCCAAGGAGGAGCCGCGGCGCCCGCACGCCCTGGACGATCGCCGTCTCGGCCGCGCCGCCCTCGCCAAAGAGCGCCGCGAGCGCCCGCTCCGCCGGGATCGGGACCGGCCCCAGCGTCAGCGTCAGCAGCGCCAGCAGCGCCACCAGCCCGGCGAGCGCCGCAGCAACCCCAACAGGCGCGAGCCGCCCGACGCGGAGCGCGGGGACAGCCATGCTCACAGCCCCGCCGCCTCCGCCGCGGCGCCGTGCACGAGACGGGCGAGCCTTGCGGCCGCCTCCGCGGTGCGCGGACCAAAATTGAGGAGAAGGTTGCCGTCCATCTCGAAGCCGCGCCCCGCGCGCCCCGCCGGCGTCGCGGAGAGTTCCGGCAGCGCCAGGGTCGCCGCCATGCCGTCGGTGGCGTGGGCGCGGCCCGTCATCATCAGGATCGCTTCGGGCGCGGCCGCGATCAGCGCCTCACGGCTCATCGGCTTCCAGCCCTCCGCCCCCGCAGCGGCGTTTTCCGCCCCGGCGAGGCGGATGATCGCGTCGGCCGAAGTCCCCTCGCCACCGACAAGCGGCAGCCCGTTCTGGAAGGCGAGGATGAAGAGCACGCGCGGCCGGGCCGCAAGCCTCGCCACGCGCGCCGCGACCGCCGCGAGGTCGGCCTCCACCGCCGCGGCGAGCCGCTCCGCCTCCGCCCCGCGGCCAAGCGCGGCGCCGACGAAGCGGATCTTCGGCCCGATCCCCTCCGGGCCCTCGATATCCGGCGCACGGGCGACCGCGACGCCCGCCGCCTCGATCTGCGCCAGCGCCGCAGAGGGCCCCGCGCCGGGCGAGACAAGGAGAAGGTCCGGCGCGACCGAGAGCACGCCCTCCGCCGCGAGGCGCCGGAAATATCCGAGCTGCGGCAGGGCCGTCGCGGCTTCGGGATAGGTCGAAGTGGTGTCGACCGCGATCACCTGGTCGCCGGCGCCGAGCGCGAAAGCGATCTCGGTCAGGTCGCCGCCGGCGATCGCCACCCGCTCCGCCGCCGCCGCCCCGAGCGGCAGGAGAAGCGCGAGAAGGAGCGCGCGGATCACGCCCCGCCCTCCATGAGCGACACCGCGAGCGCCCGCCAGTCCGGCCGCTCCGTCCCCGCCTCGGCGCGGACGCCGAAGAACTGGACGACGAGCGCCCCTGCCGCGTCATAGCATTCGAGCGAGTTGATCGGCCCATTGCTCGTCGTCGGCTTCGTCACCACCCAGGAGGCGGCGACGAGATCCCGCCGCAGATGCAGGTTGAAGCCTGGGTCCAGCACGTTGATCCAGGGCCCGGTCTCGACGATCCGCTCCACC
>CALFYQ010000388.1 GCA_937952085.1 uncultured Paracoccaceae bacterium
AATGGTGGTGGATCGGCGCCATGCGGAAGACGCGTTTGCCGGTCATCTTGAAGCTCGCCACCTGGACGATGACGGAGACCGCCTCGAGCACGAAGAGCCCGCCGATCACCGCCCAGACGATCTCGTGCTTGATCGCCACTGCGACGGCGCCGAGCGCGCCGCCGAGGGCGAGCGAGCCGGTATCCCCCATGAAGACCATCGCGGGCGGCGCGTTGTACCAGAGAAAGCCGAGCCCGGCGCCGATCAGCGCCGCGGCGAAGACGGTGATCTCGCCGGCGCCCGGCACGTAATGGACCTGGAGATATTCGGTGAAGTCGGACCGGCCGACGACATAGGCGATCACCCCGAGGGAGCCGGCGGCGATCATCGCCGGCATGATGGCGAGGCCGTCGAGCCCGTCGGTCAGGTTCACGGCGTTGGCGCTGCCGACGATGACAAGCATGGCGAAGGGGAAAAAGACGACGCCGAGCGGCAGCAGCGCCTCCTTCAGCACCGGCATGGCGAGCTGCATCTTCAGCGGCTCCGGCTGAAGATGCGTCGCCCAAAGCGCGGCGGCGAGGGCGATGGCGAAGCCGATGGCGAGCCGCATCTTGCCGGAGAAGCCGCGATGCGACTGCTTCGTCACCTTCATGTAATCGTCGATGAAGCCGATCGCGCCGAAACCGAAGGTGACGAAGAGGACGAGCAGCACGAAGCCGTTCGTCACGCGCGCCCAGAGCAGCGTCGAGGCCAGCATGGCGGCGAGGATCAGCACGCCGCCCATGGTCGGCGTGCCGGCCTTGGAGATGATGTGGCTTGCCGGCCCGTCTTCCCGGATCGGCTGGCCCTTGCCCTGCATCCGCCGCAGCCGGTCGATGATCGGCCGGCCGAACAGGAACCCGAAGACGAGCGCGGTGAAGAACGCCCCGCCCGCCCGGAACGTGATGTAGCGGAAGAGGTTGAAGACATCGCCGCCCTGCGAGAGCGGGGTGAGGATTTCATAGAGCATCAGGCGTCCCCGGTTTCGGGCGCGGCGCGGCCCATGCGCCGGATCGCCTCGGCCACGAGGGCCATTCTGGAACCGAGCGAGCCCTTCACCATGGCGACGTCGCCGGCGTCAAGCTTGCGGCCGGCCTGTTCGGCCATCTCGGCGCTGTCGCGGAACCACTTGCCGCGGCGCTCGACCGGCAGCGCGTCATGGAGCGCGCGCATCAGCGGGCCGCAGGTGTGGATCACGTCGGCGCCGGCGATCTCCTCGGAGGCGGCGAGGCCGGCATGGAGCGCCTCGGCGGTCGGCCCGAGCTCCAGCATGTCGCCGAGGAAGGCCACGCGGCGGCCCTTGGCGATGCGGCCGACATCGTCCTCGGGCTTGGCCGCGCCGAGGACGGCGAGCGCGGCCCGCAGCGAGACCGGGTTGGCGTTGTAGCTCTCGTCGATCAGCGTGACATACCCGTCGAGCCCCGCCCCGCCGAGCTGGATCCGCCAGCGGGAGCCGCGGCCCTCGGGCGGAACCCAGCCGCCGAGCGCGAGCGCGGCGCGGGCGAGATCGACCCCCATCGCCTCGGAGGCGGCGAGCGCGGCGAGGGCGTTGAGCGCGAGGTGCCGGCCCGGCGCGCCGATCTTGAAGACGAGGGGCCGGCCGCGGAGCGACGCGCGCACCACCGTGGCGTGGGCGGTGAGCCGCGCGCCCTCGAGCCGCGCCTCGGCCTCCGGCCCCGAGCCGAAGGAGAGGATGCGGAGCCCCCTGCCCTGCGCCGCGGCGGCGAGCCGAGCGAAATGCCGGTTGTCGGCGTTGAGGACGGCGACGCCCCCCGCCGCGACGCCCTCGAAGATCTCCGCCTTGGCGTCGGCGATGCCCTCTTCGCTCTCGAAGTTCTGGAGGTGGACGGCTTCGACCGTGGTGACGATGGCCACGTCGGGGCGGGAGAGGCGGGCGAGCGGCGCGATCTCTCCCGGATGGTTCATGCCGAGCTCCATCACCACGAATTCTGCGCCGCGCGGCGTGCGGGCGAGGGTGAGGGGCGCGCCCCAGTGGTTGTTGAAGCTCTTTTCCGCGGCGTGGACCCGCCCCTCGGCGGAGAGGCAGGCGCGGAGCATCTCCTTCGTGCCGGTCTTGCCGACCGAGCCGGTGACGGCGACGACCTTCGCCCCGGTCCGCGCCCGCGCGGCGGCGGCGAGGCCGCGAAGCGCGGCGAGCGGCTCCTCGACGACGAGAAGCGGCGCGCCTTCGGGCAGGCCTTCGGGGATGCGGGAGACGAGCGCCGCGGCCGCCCCGGCGGCGAAGGCAGGCGCGACGAAATCGTGCCCGTCCCGCACGTCCTTCAGCGCGACGAAGAGATCGCCCGCGTCGAGGTTGCGGCTGTCGATGGCGACGCCGGTCGCGGCGAAATCGGCGGTCGCGCGCCCGCCGGTCGCCGCCGCCGCCTCCGCCGCGCTCCAGAGCGCCTCCTTCATGCCTTCCCCCCGTCCGCGGCGGCGACCGCGCGCCGCGCCTCCTCGGCGTCGTCGAAGGGGTGGACGACGCCGGCGATCTCCTGCCCCGTCTCGTGCCCCTTCCCCGCGATCAGAAGCCGGTCGTCGGGCCCAAGAAGGGCGACGGCGCGCAGGATCGCCTCAGACCGGCCGCCGACCTCCTCGGCGCCCGGGCAGCCGGCGCGGACCTCGGCGCGGATCGCGGCCGGATCTTCCGAGCGGGGGTTGTCGTCGGTGACGATGGCGATGTCGGCCTCCTGCGCGGCCGCTCGGCCCATTTCGGGGCGCTTGCCGCGATCCCGGTCGCCGCCCGCGCCGAAGACGGCGACGAGCTTGCCCGGCGTGTGGAGGCGGAGCGCGGCGAGCGCGGTGGCGAGGCCGCCGGGGGTGTGCGCGTAATCGACATAGATCCTGGCGCCGTTCGCGCGCGCCGCCACCGGCTCCATCCGGCCGCCCCAGAATACCGAGTCCCCGAGCTCCTCATGCATTTCAATGGCCTGCTTCGGGA
>CALFYQ010000389.1 GCA_937952085.1 uncultured Paracoccaceae bacterium
GCGGGCGGGACCGGATGATCGGCGGCGGCGGCGACGACACGCTCGCCGGCGGCGTCGGCTCTGACCTTCTCCGCGGCGGCTTCGGCGCCGATGTCTTCGTCTTCGAGCGGCGCGGCGGGCTCGACCGGGTAGAGGACTACCGGCAGGGCGTCGACCGGATCAGGGTCGATGGGCCGGCCGACAGCATCTCCGACCTCCGCATCACGCAGCGCGGCGACGACGTGGTGATCGCCTCCAGCGGCGCCCGCATCCTGATCGAGGACCAGTCGGCCGCGGAGTTCGACGCGTCCGACTTCCTCTTCTGACGCCGCTTCGTCAGGCGCGCCTCACTCGGGCGCGTCGATCTCCCAGACGATGCTGACCGAGGCGGAAATCTCGCTCTCGCCCGCCTCGATCGGCGGCGCGGCCGCCTCGTCCATCATCGCGGCGGCGCGCATCATCGGCCGCGGGCCGGAGACGAAGCCGGCCTCCTCGATCCGTTTGATCGGGCCGAGCCGGACGCCTGCCGCCTCCGCGTAAAGCTCGGCCTTCCGCTTCGCGTCGGCCACCGCCCGGCGGCGCGCCTCGTCGCGGAGCGCGCCGTCATCGGCGAAGCCGAAATCGATGCCGTTCATCCGGTTCGCCCCGACCGAGACCAGCGCGCCGATGGCCTCGCCCGCCGCCGCGAGATCCCGGAGCCGCACCGACACCTGATTCGAGACCTGGAAGCCGACCAGCTTCGGCGGCCGCGCCTCGCCGGAGCGGTAATCCTCATAGACCGGCCAGATCGAGAGATCCGAGGTCTGGATGTCCTTCGCGGCGACGCCGCGGGCCTTCGCCGCCTCGATCACGGCGCCGGCCTGCCGGGCGTTTTCGGCCATCGCCGCCTCGGCGGTCTCGGCGCGGGTCTCGACGCCGATGCGGATGAGCGCGAGGTCCGGCGCGGCGGAGGCGCGGCCCTCGCCGGTGACGACCAGCGTCGCCGGATGGTGATTCATGTGGCCGGCCGGCTGCGCCAGCGCGGGCGCGGCGAAGGCGAGGGCCAGGGCCAGGGCGGAGACGAGGGGGATGAGCGGTTTCATGCGCGCTCCTACGTTTGGCGAGGGATTCTCCGTCGCCTTCCAGCTTCCTATCTGGCAGAGAGGCGCGCGAAGCGCATCAGGGAAGGAGCCGGCGCGATGGACTTCGATCTCGACTTCCTCTCCGCCAACGTCTTCGTCATCGCCTTCGTCATCTTCGTGCTGGTGGCGCTCTCCCGCGGCGTGCGCACCGTGCCGCAGGGCGAGGAGTGGACGGTGGAGCAGTTCGGCCGCTTCACCCGGACGCTGCGGCCCGGCCTCCGCCTCATCATCCCGCTGATCGACCAGGTCGGCCGCAAGGTGAACATGATGGAGACGGTGCTCGACATCGCGGCGCAGGAGGTCATCACCAAGGACAACGTGATGGTGAAGGCCGACGCCATCGCCTTCTACCAGATCGTCGACGCCGCTCGCGCCTCCTACGAGATCCGCAACCTCGAGGACGCGCTCGCCAA
Source organism: uncultured Paracoccaceae bacterium (assembly GCA_937952085.1). Classification (GTDB taxonomy): domain Bacteria; phylum Pseudomonadota; class Alphaproteobacteria; order Rhodobacterales; family Rhodobacteraceae; genus Pikeienuella. The sequence continues at coordinate 1,514 of CALFYQ010000389.1, forward strand.
CCTCGCGCAGACCAACATCCGCACCGTGATCGGCGCGATGGACCTCGACGACGTGCTTTCGAACCGCGACACGATCAACGTGAAGCTCCTCACCGTGATCGACCAGGCCTCCTCGCCCTGGGGCGTGAAGGTGCTGCGGGTCGAGATCAAGGATCTGGCGCCGCCGGCCGACATCACCGTCGCGATGGCCAAGCAGATGAAGGCGGAGCGGGAAAAGCGCGCCGACATCCTCGCCGCCGAGGGCGAGAAGCAGGCCGCCATCCTGAAGGCCGAGGGCGTCCGCGAAAGCCAGATCCGCGAGGCGGAGGGCCGCCGCGCCGCCGCCTTCCTCGACGCCGAGGCGCGGGAGCGGGCGGCCGAGGCCGAGGCGAAGGCGACCGAGCTCGTCTCCCGCGCCATCGCCGAAGGCGACGTGCAGGCGATCAACTACTTCGTCGCGCAGAAATACGTCGAGGCGCTCCGCGACGTCGCCGCCTCGCCGAACTCCAAGACGGTGATGATCCCGCTCGAAGCCTCCGGCGTGATCGGCGCGGTCGCCGGCGTCGCCGACCTCGCCCGGGCGGCGCTGGACAAGCGCTGAGATGGGCTTCGACCTGTTCGCCTGGCTCGCCGGCGCCTCGCCCTGGTGGTGGGTCGCCTTCGGCGCGGCGCTCGGCGCGCTGGAGATGGCGACCTTCACCTATGTCATGCTCTGGATCGGCCTCGCCGCCGTCCTCACCGGCGGCGCGCTCTGGCTCGTCCCCGGCATGGGAGGGGGGACGCAGCTCATCGTATTCGCGGTGCTTTCGGTCGTCGCGACCGTGGCCGGCCGGCTCGGCGTCCGCCGCTTCGGCGGCGAGCGGGAGAACGGGCTCAACCGCCGCTCGGCCGGCATGATCGGCCGCCCCGCGCGGGCCGTCGACGCCTTCGAGGACGGCGCCGGCGCGGTGGAGATCGACGGCGTGCGCTGGCCTGCCCGGCTCGCTTCGGGCGAGGCCGCGGCCGGCGCCGCGCTGGTGGTGACCGGGGCGGAGGGAACCCTTCTTCTCGTCGCGCCGCGAACCGCGGGTTGAATCCGGCGCCGTAAGTCCATGGAAAGACCCGTCCCGCATCCTTGCGGGCGCACGCGTCGCGCGCCATGGTTGCGCCCGGACGAAAGGGGGGCCGGATGGGGCGGGGATGGACGGTAGGGCCCTTCTGGCGGCTCCTCGGCGTGTTCCTCGCCGGCGCGCTGGCGCTTCTGGTCGAGACCGACCGCGCCGCCAACAACTTCCTCTTCCGGCTCGACGCCCGGCTTTTCGACCTCTGGCAGAAGCTCGCGCCCGCTGACGAGCCGACCGGCGAGGTGATCGTCGTCGGCATCGACGCGGCGGCGATCCGCGAAAAGGGCCGCTGGCCCTGGGCGCGCGCCGATCTCGCGGCGCTGATCGAGGCGATCGGGGCGGCCGGCCCGCGCTCGCTGACGCT
>CALFYQ010000390.1 GCA_937952085.1 uncultured Paracoccaceae bacterium
CGCTCGCCCGCCGGCTCCATGAACTGATCCGCACCGCCGGCGAAGGCGACGACGCCGTGACCGAGGACCTCGCCACCCAGCGCGCAGCCTTCCACGAGAAGGCCGCCTGGATGCTCCGCGCCGTGATCGCGGACTGACCAAGAAGGAGATGGAGATGAAACCGATTCTCTTCGCCGCTCTCGCCGCGCTCGGCCTCGCCGCCTGCGGCTCCTCCCCGACGGAACGCGCGGTGTCCGGCGGCGCGCTCGGCGCCGGGGCCGGCGCGGTCGGCGCCGCGGTCCTCGGCGCGCCGGTGCTCGGCGGCGCGGCGGTCGGCGCCGCGGCCGGCGCCGTCACCGGCGCGGTGACCGACGAGGACGACATCAACCTCGACTGACGACAGGGAGCCGGGCGCGCGCCCCGCGCCCGGCTCCGCTCCCCAGCCGCCGGCGGCCCCGGCGCTTTCCCCCTTCCCGTGCGTCAGGCCGCTTCATGCGCCGACGCCCTCGAAACCGGAGGCGCCGCGAATGAGCGTCCGCTGTGAGAACTGTCCCCTTCGCCGTCGTCCCGCCTTCAAGTCGATCTCGGCGCCCGAACTTTCCTTCATGACCGGCTTCAAGACCGGCGAACTGGAGGTCGCGTCCGGCGCCGCGGTGATCTCCGAAGGCACCACGACGCCGCATTTCCACACCGTCCTTTCCGGGCTCGGCCTTCGCACCAAGACGCTGCCGGACGGCCGCCGCCAGGTGGTCAACTTCATCTTCCCCGGCGATCTCGTCGGGTTGCAGGCGAGCCTGCTCGGCGAGATGGGGCATTCGGTGGAGGCCTCGATGCCGATGCGCCTCTGCGTCTTCTCGCGCGAGCGGCTGTGGGAGCTTTACCGGAGCCATCCGGCCCGCGCCTATGACCTCACATGGCTGGCGGCGCAGGAGGAGCGCTCGCTCGGCGAGATGCTGCTCTCCGCCGGCCGGCGGGACGCGAAGGAAAGGGTGGCGGCGCTCCTCCTCCATATCGGCCGACGCTCGGCGGAAAGCGCGCTTTCCGAGACGCCCTGCAAGGCGCCCTTTCCGTTTCGCCAGCAGGACATCGCCGACGCGGCGGGCCTCTCGCTGGTTCACACCAACAAGATGCTCCAGTCGCTCCGCGCCGACGGGTTGATCCGCATGGCCGAGCGCAAGCTCGTGATCCTCGATCTCGAGGCGCTGAAAGAGCTGGCGCAGGACGATTCCGAACCCGACCCGGCCGGCCGGCCGCTTCTCTGAGCCGGCCCGGAACCCGGCGCGCCCCAGCGCGTTTCAGAAACAGGCGCGTCGCGCGCCGTCGAATGACAAGGAATAGGAAGGAGGCTCCATGAGCACGCAGATCAAGTCCGTTCCGAAGGAAGCCGCCAGGGAGAGCGAGTTCGACGAGGCCCGCTCCGCCCTCGCGGCGCAGATCGACACGATCAAGACCGATCTGGCGAGCCTCGCCGACGCGGTGCGGCACGTGGCCGTGGCCGGCGGCGGCGCTGCGAAGGCCGAGGCGACCCGCCGCGCCTCCGATATCGCCCGGGGCGGCGAGGGCGCGGCGCGCGCGGCGCTGGCGAAGGCCGAGGGCCAGAAGGAGGCCGCGCTCGGCTTCGCGCGGCGCGAGCCCGCCCTCGCGCTCGCGGCGGCGGCTGGTGCCGGACTTCTGATCGGCCTCTTCGCCTCTTCGCGCCGCTGATCCGTTTCGAGACGGTCGCGCCCGGCGGCTTCGCTGCAGGCGGACGCGAAAAATTTCCGCAAATGGGGGCGCCGTGTGGGAACCCGGCGCCGCCACATGCGTTTGATCCCTGATCGGAAGGCGCGACCGGACCGGCGTTCTGTCCCTCGGCGCCCTTTCTCGCCCCGCCTTCCGATCGATCTCCGGAGGTGTCCCCGATGGGAATGGAAATCACCGGGCTGGGCGGGCTTGTCCTTCTCGGCCTCGACATCTGGGCGGTGGTCTCGGTGCTCGGCGCCTCGGTATCGCCCGGGCGCAAGGCGATATGGATCCTGCTGATCCTGATTCTGCCGCTGCTCGGCTTCGTGATCTGGCTGCTCGCGGGCCCGCGGGCGGCCCGCGTGGGGGGATGAGCCCCTTCGTCGCCCGGCGACGCGGATGAGCGCCGGGCCCCTCCTGGCGGCGGCGAAGCCTGACTCCGCCGAAGCGCCGACCGCGCAGGCCGAACTCCGCCCCTCGCCGCGCCGCGCCGAGCTTGTCGCGCTTCGACGCATCGCCGCCGCCATCCTGGTTCTGATGATGGCGGCGGCGATCTATTTTGCGCGGGATCTCCTGCAGCCCGTCACGCTCGGCGCGCTGATCGCGCTGACCTTCAGCCCGCTCGTTCGCGCCGCGGCGCGGCGAGGCCTCCCGGCGCCGCTCAGCGCCGTGGCGCTGATCCTGGTGATCGGCGGCGGAGGCGTTGGGGCCGCGCTCTCGATCGGCGGCACCGCCGCGGAATTCGCGGATGAGGCGCCGCGGCTCGGCGCGCTGTTGCGGATCCGGCTCGCGGGCATCAGCGAATCCGTCGAGGCGGTGAAGAACGTTTCTGAGGAAGTCGAGAAGATCGCCGGCGGCGGGGAAGAGCCGGGCCGCGTCGTCGTCGCGCCGCCGGGGCTCCTCAGCTCGGCGCTCGACGGAATGGCGAGCGCCGGCGCCACGCTCGCCGTCGCGTTCACAGTGGCGCTGTTCCTGCTCGCCGGCGGGCGCGGCCTCCACGTCAAGGTGGTTCGTTCGTTCTCACGCTTCCGCGACAAGCGAAGCGCGCTCGAGACCGTTCTGGAGATCGAACAGCGGATCTCTCGCTACCTGCTGACGATCACGCTGATCAACGCCGGGCTCGGGCTCTGCGTCTTCGCGGCCTTCTTCGCCATCGGCATGCCCTATCCCTATCTCTGGGGCGTCGGCGCGTTCCTGCTGAACTTCATGCCCTATGTCGGCACGGTTGTGGGGGTGGCGCTTTCCGGGGCCATCGGCATCGTCACCTTCGACACGCTCGGCTACGCCGCGCTTGCGCCCGTCGCCTATCTCGCGCTCGGCTCCTTCGAGGGGCAGGTGGTGACGCCGGCGATCCTCGGCCGCAGGCTGGAGATCGACTCCGTCGCGGTGCTGCTTTCGCTTGTCTTCTGGACCTGGGCCTGGGGCGTCGCCGGCGCGCTGATCGCAGTGCCGATGCTTGTCGTCTTCAAGACGATCGCCGAACGGACCGAGAGCCTAGCCGGCGTCGCGCGCCTCCTAGAGCCGGGGGAGGGGCCGGTCGCGCCGCCCGGCGACTGACCGCCGCGGTCCCGAAGCGGACCCGCCCCACAGACGGAAAGAGAGCGCCGGTCGCCCGGTGCTCTCTTAGCCTTTGCGGCAGGGGCGCGCCGCTCAGTCGTCGTTCTCCGGCTCGCTCCGGCGGCGCGGGCCGCCGATCAGGGCGTCCACCGTCGAGCCGGGGCGCGGCCCGTCGCGCCGGATCCGCGCCTCCACCCGGTGGGCGGCGAGCGCGGCGATGAGGCCCGCGGCTGTCAACGTTCCCAGGGAAAGCGCAATCATGAAGCTGGTCATTGGCAGGTCTCCTCCGATGATGGTCGCCTCGGGTGAAACGCCCGCCCGCCGCGCCGCGTTCCGGCTTGCGCCAAAGGAAAGGGCGGCGCCGGTGAGGCGCCGCCCGATCAGGCTTCGGCGTTGTCGGGATCAGCCGCGATATTCGGGCTGAGCCTCGAGCGTCTCCTTGGTCGAGTCGATGTAGACCCGAACGTCGCCATCGGCGTTTGAGAGGATCGTCAGCTCCTTCATGCCGACCATCACCGGCTTCTCGCCCATGCCGAGGAAGCCGCCGACATCGATCACCGCGTTGTCGATCTTGCCCGACGGGTCGACCATCAGGTCCTCGATCTCGCCGACGGCCTCGTCGTTCGGGCCGTAGACGGTGGCGCCGTCGAGCTTCGCGGCGGTCAGCTCCTCCGCCTTCGCGGCGGCGTAGTTCTCGCGCTCGACTCGCGGGGCGGTGAGCGGCGCGCGCTCAGCCGTCTCGTTCATCGGGGCCTTGTCGGCCGAGGGAGCGGTGGCGGCCAGCGTGTCGGCCTCGGTGGCCTTCTCCGGCGCGGTGGCGGAGCTCTCGATCGGCTTCATGTCGCCGCGGGCGAAGGCCGGGGCCGACTCGAGCTGCTCACGCGAGGCCGGGAGCGTCAGGAACCGTTCGCCCGAATCGTCGAGCTGCGGCTCGAGCGCCGCCATGTCGACCGCGACGTCCTTCTCGCCGATGCCGAGGAAGCCGCCGACGCCGACGATCACCGCGCCGATCTCGCCGCTTTCGGTCACAATCAGATCGTTGATCTCGCCGATGTCCTTCCAGTTGTCATCGCCCGAGCCCGCCTCCATGTCGCGGACATAGATCCGCTCGCCGATCAGATCCGAGGCGTAGAAATCGCTCGAGGCCTGGTACGCATGCTCCGAGATGAGGTTGCTCGGCGACGCGGCATAGGCGCCGGTGGCGAGCGCGAGGGCCATCGCAGCGCTGGTCATGAGACGTTTCATCTTCCAATCTCCTTATAATCACCGCCCGACAATCCGAACGGCTTCAATTTACAAACGAATTGGTCCGAAAACAGGTTCCACGTGGAAATAAAAATTTGATGAAATCAATTCGTATTACATTTGATTATCGGAGCCGGGCCGGGTGCGAGCCATAGCGTCCGGCTCCATGCGATGCCGCTGGAGTCCGGTGGGGCGGATGTTCCGAAGGCG
>CALFYQ010000391.1 GCA_937952085.1 uncultured Paracoccaceae bacterium
AAGCCCGGTCGGCGCCGGGCCCGAGCGCGTCCGCTATCGGGGCGGCAAATGAGACCGAGCTCCTGGAATCTCATGCAGATCAACCGCATAGCCCCCCTATCACGCGCGATAAGGGGCCGCCGATGACCAGCTTGCCCGCCTGCGGCTCGGTGAAACTGGGCCTGGTGATCGACCTCGACACCTGCGTCGGCTGCCATGCCTGCGTCGTCTCCTGCAAGGAATGGAACACCGGCGGACAGGGGGCAGCTCTCTCCGACATCGACGCCTACGGCGCGGAGCCCGAGGGCGCCTTCCTCAACCGCGTCCACATGTTCGAGGCCGTGCCGGACGAGGGGCCGGCGCAGGTCGTCCACTTCCCGAAATCCTGCCTTCACTGCGAGGACGCGCCCTGCGTCACCGTCTGCCCCACCGGCGCCAGCTTCAAGCGGGCGGAGGACGGCATCGTGCTGGTGAACGAGGATTGGTGCATCGGCTGCGGCCTCTGCGCCTGGGCCTGCCCCTACGGGGCGCGGGAGATGGACCGCGCCGCCGGCGTGATGAAGAAGTGCACTCTCTGCGTCGACCGCATATACAACGAGACCCTGAAGGAGGAGGACCGGATCCCCTCCTGCGTCCGCGCCTGCCCGGCCGGCGCCCGCCATTTCGGCGATCTCGGAGACCCGGATAGCGCCGTCTCCCGCCTCGTCGCCGACCGGGGCGGGTTCGACCTGATGCCCGAGCAGGGCACGAAACCCACCAACAAGTACCTGCCGCCCCGTCCGAAGGCCGCCGAGCCCTTCGCCCTCGCGGCGCTGGCGGAGCCGGAGACCAAGGGCTTTCTCGGCTGGCTCGACCGGGCGCTGGAGCGGCTCTGAATGCATCCCGCCGGCTCCGTCATCCTCTTCACCGTCCTTTCCGGCCTCGGCTTCGGCGCGATGGCGCTGATCGGGCTCGGCGCCGCGCCCGCCGGGCCGATGGGCCTCGCCGTTTCGGTCCTCGCGCTCGGGCTCGGCGCGATCGGCCTCACCGCCTCCACCTTCCATCTCGGCAACCCGCAGCGGGCCTGGCGCGCGCTTTCGCAGTGGCGGTCGAGCTGGCTGAGCCGGGAGGGCGTCGTCTCCATCGCGTTGATGATCGCCTTCTTCGCCTTCACGCTGGACTGGTGGGCGCGGGGCGCCCCTTCCCCGTCCCTCGGCGCCCTCGCCGCCGCGCTGGCCGTGCTCGCGGTGATCTGCACCGCGATGATCTACGGCCAGCTTCGCACCGTGCCGCGCTGGTCGAACCCGTTCACGCCGGCGATGTTCCTCGGCGCGGCGGCGGCGGGCGGCGCGTTGCTGGTCGGCCTCGCCCACGCCTTCGCCGGAGAAGCGCCGCCGCGCGGGCTCGGCCTCGTCCTCCTTCTCGGCTCGGCGATGGTCTACGCCTATCGCCGCCGGGCGATGACGATCACGCTGAAGGAGGCCGGCTCCACGCCGGAGACCGCCACCGGCCTCGGCCATCTCGGCCGCGTCCGCATGGTGGAGCCGCCGCATTCGGCGCCCAACTACCTGATGAAGGAGATGGTCTTCCGCGTCGGCCGCAAGCACGCGGAGAAGCTCGCCCTTCTCGCCACGCTCTTCGGCCTCTTCGCGCCGCTCTTCCTCTTCATCCTGGCGAAGGGCGCGGCGCCGCTCCTCGGCCTCGCGCTGCTCCTCCACGTCGCGGGGATGCTGGCCTTCCGCTGGCTCTTCTTCGCCGAGGCGGCGCATTCCGTCGGCCTCTATTACGGCCGCCGCTGAAAAACCGTCCGGCGCTCCACATTCCCGCCGCGATCCGGTAGGATGTGCGGACGCGCAATCGGGCGACGCATAACAAGAGGCGCGCGTGACGGAACGAAAAGGCCGGGCCGCCCCGAACGGGGGCACGCCCGCGCGGGCGGGTTTCTTCGACCGCGTGGTGGGTGGCGCCGTGCGCTGGACGCTGCGGCTCCTCTTCCGGCTGGCGCTCCGCGCGGCCTTCCTGGTAGCCCTCGTCGTCGGCGCGGCGACGACCTTCTACCTCATCAAGCTGCCGCCAGCCTCCGAGCTGCTGGACGCGCGCACCCAGGGCTCAGTCACCCTCCTCGACCGGAACGGAGAGGTCTTCGCCTGGCGCGGCGCGCAGTTCGGCGGCGCGATCCGGCCGGGAGACGTCTCGCCCCATCTCGTCGAGGCGATCCTCGCGGCGGAGGATCGGCGCTTCTATTCCCATTTCGGCGTCGATCCGCGGGGGCTCCTTCGCGCCATGATCGTCAACGCCCGCGCCGGCGGCTTCGTGCAGGGCGGCTCCACCATCACCCAGCAGGTGGCGAAGAACGTCTTCCTCACCGATGAGCGCACCATCGAGCGGAAGCTGAAGGAGATCCCCGTCGCCCTGGCGCTGGAGCTGAAATACACCAAGGACGAGATCCTCTCGATCTACATGAACCGGGTCTATCTCGGCGCCGGCGCGACCGGGTTCGAGGCGGCTTCGGAGCGCTACTTCTCGAAATCCGCCAAGTTCCTGAACCCGGCCGAGGCGGCGATGCTCGCGGGCCTCCTGAAGGCGCCGTCCAAGTTCGCGCCCACTTCGGATATCGGCCGCGCCGAGGGCCGCGCCGCCGTCGTCATCGGAGCCATGGTCGAGACCGGCGCGCTGACCGAGAGCGAGGCGGTCGCCGCGCTCGCCGCCCCGGCCCGCCTCAGCAAGGAGGCGGAACGGAGGACCGGCGGCCATTTCGCCGACTGGGTGATGGAATCCGGCCCCGCCTTCCTCACCGGCGGCACGACCGAAGACGTGCGCATCTCCACCACCTTCGACCCCGACGTTCAGGCCAGGGCCGAAGCGGCGCTCGCCGACATCTTCGCCACCAAGGTGAAGGAGGGGAGCCCGGCCGAGGCCGCCGTGATCGTGATGAGCCTCGACGGCCGCGTCCGCGCCATGATCGGCGGGCGGGACCCGCGGGCCGGCATCTTCAACCGCGCGACGCAGGCGCTCCGGCAGACCGGCTCCGCCTTCAAGCCCATCGTCTACGCCGCCGCGCTCGAGGCCGGTTTCTCGCCGGCCGACGTGATCGTCGACGAGCCGCTCACCATGAACATCCCCGGTTCCGGCAGGTGGAGCCCGGAGAACTATGGCGGCGGCTATGTCGGCCCGGTGACGCTGACCGAGGCGCTGGCGCGCTCCATCAACACCGTCGCGGTGCGGCTTTCGGAGCGCGTCGGGCGGGATCGGGTGCGCCTCGTCGCCGCCGATCTCGGCTTCTCCTCGCCGCTCGCCGACGGGCCGTCGCTCGCGCTCGGCGTCTCGGAGGCGACGCTCCTCGACATGACCTCGGTCTATGCCGCCATCGCCGATGGCGGGAGGCGCACGCCCCCCGTCGGCATCGAGGCGATCACCCTCCGCGGCGACCCGCAGCCGGTGATGACCGCCGCCGACACCGCCACCGGCGCGCAGGTGATCGCGCCCGAAAGCGCGGCGGAGCTCACCTACATGATGCAAGAGGTGATCCGCTCCGGCACCGGCCGCCGCGCCGATCCGGGCCGCCCCGCCGCCGGCAAGACCGGCACCACCCAGGCGGCGCGGGACGCATGGTTCATCGGCTTCACCGCCGATTACGTGATCGGCGTCTGGATGGGCAAGGACGACAACCAGCCGCTCGCCGGCGTCACCGGCGGCGGCCTACCGGCGGAGATCTGGCGCGAGGTCGCGGTGCGCGTCCACGAGGGCCTGCCGCCCCGGCCGCTCGACGCCAGCCCCGGCCGGGCGCGCGGCGAGGCGATCGCCGCGACCGCCGACGCGGAGGAGGACGGCGTCGTCACCGAAGTCTTCCGGCAGGTGCTCGGCGCGCTCGGCGGCGGCGGCGAGAGCGGCTCCAGGGAGCGGATTGGGCGCTGAGCCGCACTTGCGCCGCCCCGCGCGGCCGGCGCATCTTCCCGCCCGCAAACCAGAAACGGGAAGGGCGGAGACATGCGTCTCGAAGGCAAGACGGCGATCGTGACAGGCGGCGCGCAGGGATTCGGCGGCGGCATCGTCGACAAGTTCGTCGCGGAGGGCGCCCGCGTCCTCGTCGCCGACATCAACGGGCCGGGCGCGAAGGCGAAGGCCGCCGAGCACGGCAACGCCGCATCCGCCTGCGAGGTCGACGTATCGAAGGGCGCCTCGGTCGAGGCCATGGTGAAGACGGCGATCGAGGCCTTCGGCCATGTCGACATCCTCGTCAACAACGCGGGAATCACCCACCTGCCGACGCCGATGGAGGACGTCTCCGAGGAGGAGTTCGACCGCGTGATGGCGGTAAACGTGAAGTCGGTCTACCTCGCCGCCCGCCATCTCGTGCCGCACATGAAGGCGCGGAAGACGGGCGCGATCTGCAACGTCGCCTCCACCGCCGGCCTCTCGCCGCGGCCGAAGCTCAACTGGTACAACGCCTCGAAGGGCTGGATGATCTCCGCCACCAAGGCGATGGCGGTGGAGCTTGCGCCCTTCGGCGTGCGGGTGAACGCGCTCTGCCCGGTGGCGGGCGAGACGCCGCTCCTCAAGTCCTTCCTCGGCGAGGACACGCCGGAGATGCGCGCGAAATTCCTCGCCACGATCCCGATCGGCCGCTTCTCGCAGCCCTCGGACCTCGGCAACGCGGCCTGCTTCCTCTGCTCCGAAGAAGCCTCGATGATCACCGGCGCCGCGCTCGAGGTCGATGGCGGGCGCTGCATTTGAACCGCGCCGTCAACCTCGCGGAAAAGCTCGCGGGCTTTTCCGAGCACTGGTCGCCGCAGATCGTCGCCGCCTTCAACGGCTGCGACGTGATGGTGGTGAAGGTGGAGGGGGAGTTCGTCTGGCACGACCATCCGGAGACGGACGATTTCTTCCTCGTCCTCTCCGGCGAGATCGCGATCGACCTCGAGGACGGGCCGGTGACGCTGAAGGCCGGTGAGCTCTTCGTCGTGCCGAAAGGCGCCCGCCACCGGCCCCGCGCCGAGAAGGAGGCGCATCTCCTACTGATCGAGCCGAGCGGCACGCCGAATACCGGCGACGCGGCGACGGCCGCGGTCAAGACCGCGATCTGACCGGCGCATGACCGCCTTCCGCCCCGGCCCCCGCAACCTCATCACCGATGTCGAGGGCGTCGCCGTCGGCTCCGCCGAGGATCTGCGGGTCAAGACCGGCGTGACGGTGGTGACGGGCGACGCCCCCTTCGCCGCCGGCGTCGCCGTGATGGGCGGCGCCCCCGGCACGCGGGAGACGGACCTGCTCGCTCCCGACAAGCTCGTGCCGGCGGTGGACGCGCTCGTCCTATCCGGCGGCTCCGCCTTCGGCCTCGCCGCGGCGGACGGGGTGATGGAGGGGCTCCGCGCCGCCGGCCGCGGCCACCCGGCGGGCGGCGCGCTGGTGCCAATCGTTCCCACCGCGATCCTCTTCGATCTCGCCAATGGCGGCGCGAAGGACTGGGCGGAAAGCCCCTACCCCGCGCTCGGCCGCGTCGCGCTCGAAGCCGCCGGAGCGGAGTTCGCGCTCGGAACCGCGGGGGCCGGAACCGGGGCGACGACGGGCGGGCACCGCGGCGGCCTCGGCTCCGCCTCCCTCCGCCTTCCCTCGGGCGCGACCGTGGGCGCCCTCGTCGCGGTCAACGCGCTCGGGAGCGCGGTCGTCCCCGGAACCCGGCATTTCTGGGCGGCCCCCTTCGAGATCTGCGGCGAGTTCGGCGGCCTCGGCCCGACGCCCGCGCCGCCCGACCCCGCCGCCACCTTCCGCACCAAGGCCGATCTCGCCATCGGCCGCGCCACCACCATCGCCGTCGTCGCCACCGACGCCGCACTCGACAAGGCGGGGGCGACCCGCCTCGCCTGGGCCGCGCATGACGGGATGGGCCGCGCCATCGTCCCCGCCCATACGCCCTTCGACGGGGACCTCGTCTTCGCCGCCGCCACCGGCCGCCGCCCCGCGCCCACGGGCCCGCTCGAGGCGATCGCGCTCGGCCACGCCGCCGCGCTCTGCCTCGCCCGCGCCATCGCGCGCGCCATCTACGAGGCCACCCCGCTCCCCGGAGACCCCTACCCCGCCTGGCGCGACGCCTGAGGCCAGGGAGGCCGTTCCGGCGGCGTCAAGGATCGCAAAGCGACCGGCGCAGCCGGCTCGTCCTTTAGGCCGCCGGAACGGCCCCACGCTCGCAAACGGCCCGCCCCAGCGGGCCTTCCCCAGCAAAACCTTCCACGGTTCGGGCCTTCGGCCCGAATCGCAGCGGCGGGCGACGGCGCCGCCGGCGCCCAAGGCCGCCGCTCGCCGCGCGACACCC
>CALFYQ010000392.1 GCA_937952085.1 uncultured Paracoccaceae bacterium
AAAGTCATAGAATCCCGCGCGCAGGACTTCCTCGTCCGATGTCTCGGTCACGGCCGCGACATTGCTGCGCACGTTTCGCTTCCCCCTGGCGCGCCCGGTTTCGCCCGGACTTTGCTGGAGACCCTAGGTTACCCGGCCCGCCAAACGACGCAAGAAGTTCTTTCTTCTCTTGCGTTTAGCTTTCGTCAGGAAAGCGGAACGACATGCGTTTCCGGGTCGGTTCGATATGTGTTTCGTGTTCTTTTGCTGCATTTTCTTCCACCACTTCCATCTCAGCGGAGGAAATGACAGAGATCGACAAGCTGTCCGCCTCCGGCGCCGCCTCCTCCGCCCCGCCCTCTTCGGCGGAGGGCGGCGCCCTGCGCCCAGGCGCGGGCTCGGCGTCCGACAGGAACCCGCGGCCGATGCGATAGGCGGTCTGGAGCGCGCCGGAGGCGACCGAGCCGCCGGTGAAATCCCCGTCGTAGTCGTTCAGCCCGTCGAGATTGGCGAGCACCGGGTTGGAGGCCCAGAGCCGGCGGAGCGCGCGGCGCTGGAGATGCGCCGGCGCGCCGGCGCGGAGAAAGGCGGCGAAATCGTCGCCCGGCTGGAGCGTGTCCGGATCCGGCAGGCCGAGCGCTTCGAGGATCTCCTCGTCGGTGCGGGGCGCGTCCTCGGCCGGCGCGGGCGCCGCCGCCGCCGGCGGGGCGGGCGGCTCCGCCTCGGCCCGCGCCTCGGCGTCGCGCTTCCGGCGCGACCAGCGGGAGAAGAAGCCCTCGTCCTCCGCGCTCATTCGCCCCGCGCCTTCGGCGCCCGGTAGACGTCCGCCGCCTGACGGATCCGCGCGTCGCCGACGCCGTCCTCAACGCGGTCCTCCATGTGGGGGCGGCGCTTGCGCTTCACGAAGGCCTCCGCCTTGTGGCGCCGCGCGACGAAATCGGCGATCCAGGCTTCGAGGCCGAGCGGGAGCGGCACGCGCTCGACGATGTCCTCGCCGTTGTCGGCGTAATCCTGCGCTTCATAGGCCGAGGCGGTGACGAGGAGCGGCTCCGGCCGGCCGTCCGGCGCGTCGGGCGGGACGCGGAGAATGACGAAGATCGAGGGCGGCGCGCCGTTGAGCGCAGTGAGATAGGCCTCGGTGTCGGTGCGGTGGAGCGTCAGCGGGCAGGTCCCGGCGTGATATTCCACCGCCTCGCCCTCGCGCCGCAATTCGCGCCCTTCGCCGGGCCCCGAGCCGGGCAGCACCGCGGAGACCGACCACGCCCATTTCGCCCAGCGCGTCGCCCCCGGCGTCCGCCGCAGGACGACGCCGACAGGGATCGTGGCGCTGCGCGCGACGGGCGCCTCCTCGGTCATCTTTACGTCCTCGGCGGTCGTCACTAGGGTCCGCAGACGGATAATAGAGCGGGAGAGGGCGCGCCTGTCCAGCGAACCGCCGCCGGAGGATCGATGCCAGCCAAGCTCCTTCTCTGCAGTTGCGGAGGAAGCCAGGACCCGGATCGGGACGCCATCGCGGCGGCGACCGGGCTCGCCTGCTCCCGCGTCCACAGCGCCCTCTGCGGCCGCGAGGTCGACCGCGCCGCCGCCGCGCTGAAGGAGGCGGAGGGCGAGGTGATCGTCGCCTGCGCGCAGGAGGCGGAGACCTTCGCCGCGCTGGCGGAGGAGCTTGGCCAGGAGCCGCCGCTCTGCGTCGACATCCGCGACCGGGCCGGCTGGTCCGACGAGGCCGGGGCGGCGACGCCGAAGATCGCCGCGCTCCTCGCCGCGGCGCAACTCCCGCGGACGCCGGCGCGGACGGTGGACGTCGCCTCCGAAGGGCTTTGCCTCGTCCTCGGCGCGGCGGAGGCGGCGCTGCCCGCCGCCGAGCGGCTCGCGGCGACGCTTTCGGTCACCTGTCTCCTGACCGAGGCGGTGGAGATTCCGCCCGCCCCGGTCCGCCGTTTCGACCTTGCGGCCGGCCGGGTCCGCGCCGCCTCCGGGGCGTTCGGCGGCTTCCGCGTGACGGTCGACGGGTATCGCGCGGCCAGCTATGGCGGCCGCGGCGGCTTCGGCTTCACCGCCCCGCGCGACGGCGGCGAGACGCGCTGCGACGTGATCGTCGATCTCCGTGGCGGCGACCCGCTCTTCCCGGCGCATTTGAAGCGCGACGGCTATCTCCGCGCCGATCCGGGCGACCGGCTGGCGGTGGAGCGGGCGCTCTTCGACGCCTCGCACTTGACGGGCGTCTTCGAGAAGACGCTGCATGTGCGGCTGGAGGAATCGCTCTGCGCCCATTCGCGGGCGAAGCAGACCGGCTGCACCCGCTGCCTCGACCTCTGCCCGACCGGCGCGATCCTGCCCGATGGCGACGCGGTGAAGGTGGACGCCGCTATCTGCGCCGGCTGCGGCGCCTGCTCGGCCGCCTGCCCTTCGGGCGCGATCAGCTTCGACGACCCCCCGGTTCCGGAGACGCTGACCGCGATCCGCACGCTCGCCTCCGCCTACCGGGCGGCGGGCGGCGTCGCGCAGCGGCTCCTCGTTCATGACGCGGAGCACGGGCGGGAGATGATCTCCCTCGCCGCGCGGTTCGGCCGGGGCCTGCCGGCGGACGTCTTGCCGCTGGAGCTGCCTTCGGTCGCCGCCTTCGGCCATGCGGAGGCGATGACGGCGCTGGCGACCGGCTTCGCCGCGGTGCGCATCCTCCTCTCGCCGCGGACCGAGCGGAGCGGGCTGGAGGCCGAGGCGGCGCTCGCCGAGGCGCTACTCTCCGGGCTCGGCGCCGGCGAAGGCCGGGTCGAACTGATCGAGCCCACGGAGCCCGACGCGCTTTCGGACGCGCTTTATGGCGGCGGCCGGGCGGCCCCCGAGGGGGAACCGATCCTGCCGCTCGGGCGGCGGCGGGACGCGACCCGCCTCGCCGCGCGGGCGCTCGCCGGCGGGCGGGCGGTGGAGCCGATTCCCCTCCCCGCCGGCGCGCCCTACGGCGCGGTTCTGGTGAACCGGGACGCCTGCACGCTCTGCCTGTCCTGCGCCGGGCTCTGCCCTTCGGGCGCGCTCGGCGACAACCCGGACCGGCCGCAGCTCACCTTCCGGGAGGACGCCTGCCTCCAGTGCGGCCTTTGCGCCGCGATCTGTCCGGAGGACGCGATCACGCTCGCCCCGCGGCTCGACATCTCCGACGCCGCGCTCCGCCAGCAGGTCGTCCACGAGGAGGAGCCCTATTGCTGCATCGAATGCGGCAAGCCCTTCGGCGTGAAGAGCACGATCGAGCGGATCGTCGAGAAGCTTTCGGGCGTCCACCCGATGTTCGTGAACTCGGACAATGCGAAGCTGATCCGCATGTGCGACGATTGCCGGGTGCGGGCGCAGTATCACGAGGAGGCGGCGCCCTTCCGGTTCGGCGAGCGGCCGCGGGTGCGCACCACGGACGACTATCTGAAGGACCGCGACAAGACCTGATCAGCGCGGCTGGATTTCGCCGCCGAGATCCTTCGGCTTCAGCGTGGCGGCGTAGGCGGCGATCGCCTCGACATCCTCCTCGGTGACGAGGACCGGCGCGATGTGCGGCGGGCGGGCAGGGTCGAACGGCTCGGTCACGCCCTCGACCTGGGTGAAGGCCGGATGCGGGTTTTCCGACCAGAAGGCGAGGAACCGGTCCTCCCAGCCCGGAATGGTGCGGAGCGCGGCGAAGGAGGGGGTGGAGCCGATGCCGCCGAACCGGTTCTTCGGCCCGACCACATGGCAGCGCCCGCAATGGAGGAGCGCCAGCTTCTCGCCCGCCACCGCGTCGCCTTCGAGGGCCGTCGGCGCGGCGGCGGCGGCGGCCTCCTCGCCGGGGAGGTAGCGCGGCTGCCCGTCCGCCGCGAAGGCGGCGATGGTGTTCTGGCCGATCTCGGAGGCGAGCCAGTCGGCGAAGGTTCCGGCCGGGCCCGGATTCGCGCCGCCGTCGAGAAGGAGGAGCGAGAACCGCTCCTCCCCCGCCGCATCCTCGGAGCGGAAGGCGGGGCGAAGGCCCGGCTCGGCCCCGAGCGCGGCGGTCGGCCCGATCAGGAGATCGGCCCCCGCGCCGCGGGCGAAGGCGGCGATGCCCTCGGCCGGCGCGGGCGTGATCTCGGGGCGGACGCCATGCTTCAGTGCGAAGCGGGGGGCGAGGTGGCGCATGAAGCCAGAGGCCTCCAGCCGCTCGTCCACCACGAGGGAGAGCGCGCGCGTCTCGGCCGCCGCGGCGCCCGCAAGCAGCGTCGCAGCCAGCATCAGGATCGCCGCAGCCGTTCGCATCGGCATTCGCGCTTCCTTCGCCGTCTCGGCGGACGGCTTGCCTCCCCCGGCCCGTTGTCCCACAGAAAGGCAAGAACGCCGGCTTTGCAACGGACCGGGCCGGCGAGGGGAGACAAGCGCGATGAGCGACGACGAATTCAACATGTCGATGCGGAAGTTCCTGAAGCAGGTGGGCGTCACCTCGCAGCAGGAGATCGAGGCGGCGGTGCGCGCCGCGCGGGAGGCCGGAACGCTCCCGACCGGCAAGCTGGCGGCGAAGGTCGTCCTCACCATCGGCGCGCTGAAGCTGGAGCATGTCGTCGAGGGCGACATCGTGATCGGCGCCACGGCGTGACGACGACGCGCGAGGCGGTCCTCGAGGCGCTGAAGGGCGTCCGGAACCCGGTGACGGGCGCCGATCTCGTCAGCTCGGACGTGATCCGCGCGCTGAACGTCGAGGGCGACCGGATTCGCTTCGTCATGGAGGTGGACCCTAAGGACGTCGCGGCGATGGAGCCCGCGCGGCTCGAAGCCGTGGAGGCGCTGGAGCGGCTGGTCGGCCCCGGCGCGGTCTCCGCGGTGATGACGGCGCACAGCGCGCCGAAGCCGCCGCCGGACCTGAAGCTCGGCGGCCATCGCGCGCCGGCCGGGCCGCAGAAGGTGCCGGGCGTCGAGCGGATCATCGCCATCGCCTCCGGCAAGGGCGGGGTGGGGAAATCCACCGTCTCGGCCAATCTCGCGGTGGCGCTCGCGGCGGAGGGCCGCAAGGTCGGGATGCTCGACGCCGATGTCTACGGGCCGTCGCAGCCGAGGATGCTCGGCATCTCCGGCCGGCCGGCCTCGCCCGACGGCAAGACCATCCTGCCGCTCCGCAACCACGGCGTGACGCTCATGTCGATCGGGCTGATGACGCGGGAGGACGAGGCGGTGGTCTGGCGCGGCCCGATGCTGATGGGCGCGCTCCAGCAGATGCTCGGCCAGGTGCAGTGGGGCAAGCTCGACGTTCTGATCGTCGACCTGCCGCCCGGCACCGGCGACGTGCAGATGACGCTGGCGCAGAAGGCGGAGGTGACGGGCGCCATCGTCGTCTCCACGCCGCAGGACGTGGCGCTGCTCGACGCCCGCAAGGCGCTCAACATGTTCAAGATGATGAACACCCGCGTCCTCGGCATGATCGAGAACATGTCCACCTGGATCTGCCCCGGCTGCGGGCGGGAGGACCATATCTTCGGCCATGGCGGCGCGAAGGCGGAGGCGGAGCGGCTGGGCCTGCCGTTCCTCGGCGAGATCCCGCTCAGCATCGACATCCGCACCGCGGCGGATGGCGGCGCGCCGATCGTCGCCTCGCGCCCCGAGAGCCCGCAGGCGCAGGCCTTCCGCGCCCTCGCCCGCCGGCTGATCGACGATGGAATCGTCTGAGGCCCTCCGCCCCGGCCCAAGCCTGCCGCCGCTCTTTCGCGGCGAGGCGGCGGCGGGCGACCCGCTCCCCCACGCCGTGCGGCGGGCGCGGGAGGGGATCGACCCCGGCCTTGTCGTCCACCGGGTGACGGCGGAGGCGCTGTCCGCCGCGATCGTGCTGGCGCCCGAGGCGCCGCTGGAGGACGCGATGGCGATGGCGCTCGCCGCGGCCAACGGCTTCGCCGACGCCTTCGGCGCGCTCGCGCCGTCGGAGGTGGCGGCGCAGTTCGACTGGCCGGGCGGGTTCCGCATCAACGGCGCGCGCTGCGGCGGGCTTCGCGCCGCCGCCTCGACGCGGGACCCGGAAGCGGAGCCGGACTGGCTCGTCATCGCCATCGAGGTTCCGTTCGACGCGCCGCCCGAGGGCGAGCCGGGCGAGACGCCGGATCGCACGACGCTCCGCGAGGAGGGCTGCGGCGAGATCGAGCCGATGCGGCTCCTCGAAAGCTGGGCGCGGCATTTCCTCGTCTCGGTCCACGAATGGCTCGACGCCGGGATCGGCCGGCTGCATCAGGACTGGCGCGGCCGCGCCTTCGCGCTCGGCGAGGAGGTTGAGGTCGCGCTGCCGGGCGAAAGGCTGACGGGCAAGTTCATCG
>CALFYQ010000393.1 GCA_937952085.1 uncultured Paracoccaceae bacterium
TCCTCAGCGTCGGCGACACCGCGACAGAGACGATCCGCTATCTGGCGACGGATTCCTCGAACGGGCTGAGCGACGAGGCGGTCTTCACCGTCACCATCACCGGCGTGAACGACGCGCCGACCGGCGGCTCGATCACCGCCACGATCACCGAGAACCAGACCAGGACCGGCAACCTCATCGCCGAGTCGGGCGCCACCGACCGGGACCAGAACGACGTTCTGAAGGTGCTGTCGGTGACGATCGGCGGCCAGACCTTCACGGTCACCGGCACGCAGGCCTTCACCACCGCTGGCGGCGCGACGATCACGCTCTCGGAGGACGGGACCTACACCTACGACCCGACCGTCGGCTTCGACGCGCTGACCACCGGCCAGACCGGCGGGCCCGACCGCTTCACCGTCACCCTCGACGACCAGAGCGGCGGCAGCCTATCCAGCGCCACGGTGAGCTTCTCGCTGTCGGTGACGGGCGTGAACGACGCGCCGCAGGTGACGCCGATCCAGGTGGATGTGCGGGAGAGTGACAACCCCTTCTCCATCGACCTCCTTGAATTCGCTTCCGACCCGGAAGGCGCGAACCTCCAGATCCTCGGCTTCAACCAGATCTCCGGCAGCAACGTCTTCGCCGGTTCGGGCGTCGCCGGGGCGCGGATCGAGGGGCCGACCGACTATTCCTATGCGGGCGGCGGCGTCGGCGTCGGCGACGTGAACGGCGACGGGATCGGCGACGCCGCGGTCTTCGCCTCCTACAATTACGGCTCGTCCAAGGCGGTCTTCCTCGTCTTCGGCGCCTCCGACTTCCCGGCGACGGTGGACGCGGCCGATGGCGCGACCGACAGCATCGTCAACGTCGCCAACGCGACCCCGCCCGACGGCTTCCTCATCATCGGGGCGAGCGGCGGTTCCACGGCCTTCAACGCCGGCGATCTCGGCGATCTCAACGGCGACGGTTTCGACGAGATCCTGATCGCCGACTATTACGGCGGCCCGAACGGCGGCGGGCTCGCCTATGTCCTCTTCGGCGGCAAGGACGCGCTCGCGGCGCTCGGCGGTTCGGCCGATCTCGGCGCGCTTCCGGCCTCCGCCGGCTTCACGCTCAGCCTCGGCGCGGGGACATTGGGCGACCGCTTCGGCGAGGCGCTCTCCACCTCGCGGCTCGGCGACGTGGACAAGGACGGCGCCGCGGACCTCCTGATCGGCTCGGAACGGGTGACCCGCGACGACGCAATCGCCCATTTCGTCTCGGGCGGCGCGCTCGCCGGCGCGGTCGGCCGCACCGGCGTCGTGAACGTCGAGGCGATGGCGCAGGCGGCGGACGGCTCCGCCTACCGTTTCATCGGCGGGGCGGGGGCGCAGGCGGACGATTTCAGCCTGCGCTCGGTGAGCCTCGACGCCGGGGACATCGACGGCGACGGCGTGCAGGACTTCCTGCTCGGCGCCGCGCGTAGCGCCTATTACAGCGCCCCGGGCGAGACCTACATCATCTTTGGCGGCGGCGACGGGCTCGCCGCGCTCGACGCGCGAAGCGGGGTCGACGGCAATCTAAATCTCGAGGATGTCGAGGCGGTCGGCGGCTTCGTCCTCGTCGGCGCGGGCGGCCAGGTCACGACGGTCGGCGACGTCAACGGCGACGGCGCCGACGACTTCATGGTCGCGCGCTACGACTTGTCGGTCTACGACCTCTTCGGCGCCTATCTCGTGTTCGGCGGGCGGGACAACCTCGCGCGGAGCGACAGCGCAGACGGCGTCGCCGACGGGCGGATCGACCTTTCGCAGGTCGCCTCCAGCGGCGGCGGGCTGCATTTCCGTGGCTTCCCCACGGGCGAGGGCGGCCTCGAGATCGATTTCGCCCGCCTCGGCGACATCGATGGCGACGGCTTCGAGGATTTCGCGATCGCCGAGGGCGGACATCGCGCCAACTACGACTATTACGGACAACTCCGCATCGTCCTCTCGAGCCAGCTTGCGGATGCGGTCGCGTTCGTCGGAAGCGTCGACGGCGACGTGCC
>CALFYQ010000394.1 GCA_937952085.1 uncultured Paracoccaceae bacterium
GAGGCCCGATCCGGTGTGCCAGCGCGTAGCGGACTGGTCGAGCTGCCGGAAAGGCTGGAAGATCTCGTCGAGCTCGTCCTGCGGAATGCCGGGTCCGGTATCCGCCACGTCGATCGCAACGCCGCCCTCCTTCGCCGAGATCCGGAGCGTGATCGCGCCGGAGAACGTGAACTTCGCCGCGTTGCTGAGGAGGTTGACGATCACCTGCCGGAGCTTCACCGCGTCCCCGATCATGCGAAGGGGCGCGCCCGGCCGATAATCGAGCTTCACGGCGACGCGCGCGCGGTTGACCCGCGCCTCGCAGAGCGCCGCCGCCTCCCGCGCCAGCGCCTGAAGATCGAAGGCCTCCGCCGCGATCTCCACGTCGGAGACGTCCATCCGCGAGAAGTCGAGGATGGCGTTGACCGTCTCCATCATCGCCAGGCTCGAATTCTGCATCACCGCCAGCATCTCCCGCTGCCGCGCGTCGAGCGTCGTCGTCGCGAGGAGCGCGGCCATCCCGGTGACCCCGTTCATCGGGGTGCGGATCTCGTGGCTCATCGTCGCGAGGAAGAGCGATTTCGCGTGGTTGGCGTCCTGCGCCGCCCGGAGCGCCGCCTCCCGGTCCGCCTCCGCCTCGGCCTGCGCCGTGATGTCGAGGACGAGCGTGTTCCAGAGCGTGCAGCCGTCGGCGCGCTTCTGCGGCTGCCCGTGCCCCTGAAGCCATTTCATCTTGCCGCTCGGCGTGATGATCCGCCAGCGATGGCGCCATGGCGTCATCGTCTCGGCCGAGCGGCGGACCGAGGCGGTCATGCCCGGCAGGTCGTCCGGGTGAACCGCCGCCCAGAGCTTCGACGCGTCGCCGCAGAGCCGCTCCGCGGCGATCTCCCAGATCTCCTCGCAGCCCGGCGACATGTAGTCGACATGCGAGCTGGCGTCGGGGCGGCTGACGAAGCGGAGAATCGCGCCCGGCATGTTGGCCGCCAGATCCTCGAAGCGCTGGTTCACCTCGGCGAGCGTCGCCGAAGCCCGCTCCGCCTCGCGTCGTGCGGCCTCCGCGACGCGCACCATCCCGCGCTGAAGGACCAGCGCCGTCGCCATCTCGGCGGCGAAGCCGAGGTCTGCGATTTCGGCTTCGGTCCAGTGGCGGGGCCGCGAGTCGATCGCGCAGACCGCGCCGATCGCCGCGCCGTCGAGGCTGAAGAAAGGCACGCCCGCATAGGAGACGACGCCGAGCCGCTCCGCCGCGCGTTCGCCGGCGACCCGCGCGTCGCATCGCGCATCGACCACGATCAGAGGCGCCGCGGCCCTCGCCACATGCTTGCAGAACGAAGCGGAAAGCGGCGTCTCGCGGCGCGAGGCCCAGGGCTCGGGCAGGCCGAGGCTCGCCTTGAAGAACTGCCGGTCGCCCGGCTCGTCGATGACCGAGACGAGCACGACCGGCGCGGACAGCCGTGCGGCGACGCGCGTGGCGAGAAGGTCGAATTGCGGTTCGTTCGGGCCGTCCAGCACGCCGATGCCGCGGAGTTCGTCGATGGACGACACAGTCAGTTCCCAGACGGATTCGGGTGAGCGCAGGCTCCGCATTCCGGGTAGCCGCATAGCCTTTACAAACCGTCAATTTCTTGGCGGATTCGATGCGATCCGCCCGCCCGATGGTTGGTCCAGCCGAAGCTGGCGGAAAGCTCGCGCCGCCCGGCGGAGCGCCGAAGGATCGCCGCGCGGGCCCGGCCGATGGAACGCCGGGGCGGCCTGCCGCCTCCGCGCGCCTAGCGAAGCTCCCGCTCGCCGAGCCCGAGGCCGCGGCCGATGATCTCCTTCATGATCTCGCTCGCGCCGGCGTAGATCCGCGCGATCCGCGCGTCCCGCCACATCCGGGAAATCGGCATCTCGTCCATGTAGCCGGCGCCGCCGTGGAGCTGGAGCCCGGCGTCCGCCGTCTCGCCCTGGATCTCGGAGGCGAGGAGCTTGGCCGCGGCCGCGTCTTCCGGCGAAAGCCGGCCCTCGTTGGCCAGCATCACGCACTGGTCGAGATGCGCCTGCGTCGCGTCGAGCCGGGCGCGGAGCCCGGCGAGGACGAAGCGGGTGTTCTGGAACGCGCCGACCGGCCGGCCGAAGGCCCGGCGCCGCTTCACGAAATCCAGCGTCTCGTCGAAGGCCGCCTGGGCGTGGGCCATGGACGAGATGGCGCTCATCGTCCGCTCCACGGCGAGGCATTCGGCCATGTAGGCGAAGCCCTGGCCGGGGTCGCCGAGGAGGTTCTCCTTCGGCACGCGCACGCCGTCGAAGCGAAGCTCCGCCGTATCCTGCGCCGGCAGGCCCAGCTTTTTCAGGCGCCGCCCGCGGGAGAAGCCCTCCATGTCGGAGGTGACGACGAAAAGGCCGATCCGCCCGCGCGCGTCCCCCGTCTTCGCGGCGACGACGAAGAGATCGCCGATTATCCCGTTCGAGATGAAGGTTTTCGCGCCGTTGAGGAGCCAGTGGTCGCCCCGGTCCTCCGCCCTTGTGCGGATCGCCGCGAGGTCGGAGCCGGCATCGGGCTCGGTCATGGCGATGCCCATGATCGTCTCGCCGGAGACGGCGCCGGGCAGGAAGCGCGCCTTCTGCTCCGGCGTCGCGAACCGGTCGAGATAGGGGCCGACCAGCATCGAATGGGCATTGTGGAAGAAGCCGATATCCGTCCAGCGGATCGTCTCCTCCTGCAGCACCTGGTCGTAGCGGATGTCTCGCACGCCGAGGCCGCCATAGTCCTCCCCGGCCCAGAGGCAGAGCCAGCCCTGCCGGCCGAAGGCGCGGAAATCCTCCTTGTCGACATGGCCCTGCGCGCGCCAGCGTTCGACCTTGCCGGCCATCTCCGCCTTGAGGAACCGGCGGACCTGGTCGCGGAACATCTCGTGCTCCGCGAGGAGATGGGTGCGGGGGAAGGCCATCAGTTGCGCTTCCGCTCGTCGAGGCCGAGGCCGCGGCCGATGATCTCCCGCATGATCTCCGAGGTGCCGGCGTAGATCCGGCTGATCCGCGCATCGGCGTAGAGGCGCGAGATCTCGTATTCGTCCATGTAGCCGGCGCCGCCATGAAGCTGCAGGCACTCGTCCACCACCCGGCCCTCGACCTCGGAGGAGAAGAGCTTGATCTCCGCCGCCATCTCGGCGGTGAGATCGCCGGTCAGATGCTCCCGCGCGCAATGGTCCACGAGCGCCCAGCCGGCGTCGA
>CALFYQ010000395.1 GCA_937952085.1 uncultured Paracoccaceae bacterium
GGCGATCGCCGAGATCGGCGACGAGGCGCTGGAGGCCGCCGCGCGCGACCGCATCGCCGACTGGCTGGGCCGCGGCCGCTGATGAGCCTCGCGGCGCGGATCGGCGGCGCCTGGGCCAACCCGGCCGCCTCGTTCCGCGCCGAGCGCGGGGCGGAGGAGCCGCGGCTTCTCGCCTTCGCCATGGGCGCTTCGGCCTTCCTGGTGATCGGCGATCTCGCGGCGGAGGCGCTCCGCCCGACCATCGCCGCCGAGGCGCGGCAGGTCTGGATCGCCAGCCGCGTCTTCGCCGGCTTCTCGTTCTTCCCGCTGGCGCTCTACGCCTCCGCCGCGCTGATCCGCGCCGCCGCGCGGCTGGCGGGCGGCTCCGGCGGCTGGCGGGCGACGCGGCTCGCGCTCTTCTGGTCCGGCGTCGTCTCCGGCCCG
Organism: uncultured Paracoccaceae bacterium; assembly: GCA_937952085.1. Taxonomy (GTDB): domain Bacteria; phylum Pseudomonadota; class Alphaproteobacteria; order Rhodobacterales; family Rhodobacteraceae; genus Pikeienuella. Next base: position 424 of record CALFYQ010000395.1, read on the forward strand.
GCCGCGGCGGCGGCCATCGCGCTCGGCGCGGCGGCGGGCGCGCCGGAGGCGGGGCGGCTCGCCGCCGGGCTCTTCTGGGTCGGCCTTCTCTCGCCGATGCTGGCGGAGGCGCACGGGCTCCGGCCCGTCGCGGTGCTGGTCGCCTTCCTCGCGGCCGCCGCGGCGGCCTTCGCGCTCGCGCGCTTCGCCTGAGGCGCGGGGGATGGATGCCCGCATCGCACCGGTGGAGCGGCGGCTCCGCTTCGGCCGGATCCCGGACCGGGACCCGGAGATCGTGCTCGAACGGCCCTGGGCGGAGCGGCTGCTCGACGCCTATTCCGACATGCGCTGGGCGACGCGCGCGCTCCTCAGGGAGCGGCCGGGCGAGGCGCGGCTCCTCGTCCTCGCGCTGACGGCCGATCTCGTCGTCTTCCTCGCACGCTCGCTGACGCTGATCGCCGCGCCGGTGGAGACGACGGGCGCCGGCTGGCCCGGCCTCGCGCTCTTCGCGCTGACGCACGGCTTCCTCCTTCGCACCGCGCTCCTCTACCCGCTCGCGGCCGCGGCGAAGATCCTCTCCTGGCCCTTCGGCGGGCGCGGCTCCTGGCGGGATACGCGGGCCGCGGTGATCTGGGCCGCCTTCGTCGCCGCGCCGGTGGACGTGGTCGGCGCCGTCATCCTCCTCGGCCTCGCCGCGCTCGGCGCGCTGCCGCCCGCGGGCTCGGCGACGCTGGCGCAGGCCGCGGGCCTCCTCGGCCCCATCGCCTTCGGCTTTTTCCTCTGCGCCGGGGTCGCCGAGGCGCAGGGCTTCCGCTACACCTATCGCGTGATGATCGCCGCGGCGGCGATCGCGCTGCCGCTCCTCTGGGGCGCGCTCGTCGTCCTCCAAGGCTGAGGCCCCTGATGTTCCTCGATCTGATCGCGGAGATTGTCGCGACCTATCGGGCGCCGCGGGCGGCGATCCGCCGGGTGATCGACCGCGTCGAGAACTGGAGCGACGTCGCTCTGATCTTCGGCGTCGCCTACTGCATCTCCTCCATCGCCGCGGTCGCGGTGGCGCTCGTCTTCGACGGCGGGGCCGGGGCGGGCATCGTCTCGCTCGTCTCCAGCCTCGTCTTCAGCGTCGTCGCCTATGCGATCATCGCGGCGCTGATCTTCCAGGTCGGCCGGTTCTTCGGCGGCAAGGCCGCCTTCATCGACATCGTCGCCGCCATCGGCTGGCACAGCCTCGCCACCTCGCCCTTCGCGCCGATCGTCGCGCTCGCCGCCTACGCCGTCCATCTCGAAGGCGGGAGGGCGATCTTCGGCCTCGCGCAGCTTGGCGTCGCCGTGGTGGCGATCTGGCTTCTCTCGAAATTCGTCGCGGAGGCGCATGGCTTCCAGAGCGCGCTCCGGGTCGGCTTCGCGCTGATCGCCGGGGCGATGGCCATCGGCCTCGTCTTCTCCGCGCTCCTGGCCGGGTTCATCTCATGACCGCTCCGCACCGCTACGACGTACACGAGATCCGCAAGGATTTCCCGATCCTCTCCCGGCAGGTCCATGGACGCCCGCTCGTCTATCTCGACAACGGCGCCTCGGCGCAGAAGCCGAAGGCGGTGATCGACGCGGTGACGGAGGCCTATTCGCTGGAATACGCCAACGTCCACCGGGGCCTCCACTACCTCTCCAACCTCGCGACCGACCATTACGAGGCGGTGCGGGGCAAGATCGCGCGCTTCCTCGGCGCGCCGGACGAGGCCGGGGTGGTCTTCACCACCGGCTCGACCATGGGGATCAACCTGGTCGCCTCCTCCTGGGCGGCGCCGCGGATCGAGGCGGGGGACGAGATCGTCCTCACCCAGCTCGAACACCACGCCAACATCGTGCCCTGGCACTTCCTCCGGGAGAGGCAGGGCGCCGTGCTCCGCTGGGTGCCGATCGAGCCGGACGGGTCGGTGGACCCGCAGCGGGTGATCGACGCCATCGGGCCGAAGACGAAACTCGTCGCCATCACCCACATGTCGAACGTCACCGGCGCGGTGACCGACCTCAAGCCGATCATCGACGCGGCGCATGAGCGGGGCGTGGCGGTCTCGGTCGACGGCTCGCAATCGGCCGTCCACATGAAGGTGGACGTCGCGGCGCTCGGCGCGGATTTCTACTCGATCACCGGCCACAAGCTCTATGGGCCCACCGCCTCCGGCGCGACCTGGATCGCGAAGGAGCGACGGGAGGAGATGCGCCCCTTCCTCGGCGGCGGCGACATGATCCGCGAGGTGACGGAGGCGAACGTCACCTACGCCGACGCGCCGCTGCGCTTCGAGGCGGGCACGCCCGGCATCGTGCAGATGATCGGCCTCGGCGTCGCGCTCGACTACATGACCGGGCTCGGCATGGACGCCATCGCGGCGCACGAGGCGGACCTCAGGGACTACGCCACCGAGCGGCTCGGCGGGCTCAACTGGCTGAAGCTGCACGGCTCTCAGCCCGAAAAGGGCGCGATCTTCTCCTTCACGATGGAGGGGGCGGGCCACCCGCACGACATCTCCACCATCATCGACCGGAAGGGCGTCGCGGTCCGCGCCGGGCACCATTGCGCGCAGCCGCTGATGGCCGCGCTCGGCGTCACCGCCACCTGCCGCGCCAGTTTCGGCCTCTACAACACCCGCGAGGAGGTGGACGCGCTGGCCGACGCCCTCGCCGTGGCGCACGACCTCCTCGGCTGATGCGCCGGCCGCAGTCGCGGGGGCGAAGGGATAACGGGGCCGGCGCGCGGGGCTCGCGAAACGGGCGCCATGGGGGGCGGCCGCGCCCGCCTGTCGTCCGCGGGGAATCCGCGAAGGGAGCCGGTCCGATGGGTGAGACGACGATCGTCCGCGCCGCCGAACGGCGGCTCCCGGCATGAACGAGGCGCTCCCGCCGCTCCCCGTCACCGTCGTCTCGGGCTATCTCGGGGCGGGGAAGACGAGCCTCGTCAACCACCTTCTGCGGAACGCGGGCGGGCGGCGCATTCTCGTCATGGTCAACGATTTCGGCGCGCTCAACATCGACGCCGACCTGATCGAGAGCCGCGACGGCGAGCAGATCACCCTCTCGAACGGCTGCGCCTGCTGCACGATGGGGACCGAGCTTCTCTACGCGCTGGCCGACGCGCTCGACCGGCGGCCGCGGCCCGACTGGCTGGTGATCGAGGCCTCGGGCGTCGCCGACCCGGCGAAGATCGCCGCCGCCGCCCATGCCGAGCCCGAGATGCGCTATCAGGGCGTCGTGACCATGGCGGACGCAGCGAGCCTTTCGGAGCGGCTGTCGGACCCGCTGGTCGGCGCGCAGGCGGCGCAGCAGGTCCGCGTCGCCGACCTCGTCCTCGTCACCAAGACGGACCTTTCGCCCTTCGCCCCGGCGCGGGAGGCGCTCGCCGCGCTCTCCCGGGCGCCGGTGCTGGAGGCGCCGCGCGGCGCGGTCGATCTCGACCTCCTGATCGACCGGCCGGAAGGCGCTCCGCCGCCCACCGCGCCCGGCGGGCGGGACCACGCCGCGCTCTATCGCAGCGTCTCGCTGGAGGGCGGGCGGGTCTCCGAAGCCGGGCTCCGGGCATTGCTCGCCGATCCGCCGAAGGGGCTCTACCGGTTCAAGGGCTTCGTCGAGACGGAGACGGGCGGCTTCGAGGCGCAACTCGTCGGCCGCACCTACGAGTTGCGGCGTCTGCCGGCGGCGAAGACCCGCATCGTCGCCATCGGCCCCGCCGGCCGGTTCGACCCGGAGGCGTTTCGCGCGTTCTGGGCCGGAATCGGGATCGGCTGAGGCGAGGGCGGCCCGCTCGCCCGTTCCGCCCGGGCAGCCAGCCCGGGCCGCGCCCGATCCTCCCCCGGGGAGGGCGCGCTGGCGATGTCTCGAGCCGCACGGTCGCCGTCCGGGGCTTTGCAGATAAGCCGCCGATCACAAGCCGAACCTGCGCCCGCCCAGGGTCGGCTGCGGCCCCAAGCGCGGGGATCGGCCGTCTTTCAGCGCACAGCGGCAGGCGCCGCATCCAGCGTTCCGCTGGCGCACGCTCCGGGTTATCGCGCCCCGTGAGCGTGCGCCCGGCGCACGCGTCAACCTTTCCCGAAACGGGCCTCAGGCCGGCAGCGAAACCTCGAGAAGTTCGAGGTCCGCCGAGCAGCCCGCATAGCGCGTCGCGAGGCCGGGCGGCGTGGTGAAGGCGTCTCCGGCGGCGAGGGCGCGGGGTGGGCGGCCTTCGGCTTCGAGCGTCAGCGACCCGGCGCGGAGGAAGGTGAAGTGAAGCTCCGCCTTCGGCGCGAAGGGCGCCGTCTCGCCGCCATCCGGCCGGGCGACATGGACCGAGGCCACCCCCTTCGTCGCCGCCGCGACGCCGGTGTCGCGATGGGTGAAGCCGGCCCGCGCCCAGGGCCGCCAGTCCGCCGCCGCCTCCCGGTGGAGCAGGAACACCTGGCCGTCGAACGCCCGCTCCGGCCGATGGACTGGCGTCGGCAGGTTCATCTCATGGTCGATCCGGGTGACGTGGTCGGCCGGCACGCCGATCTCCACCACTTCGAGCCCGTCGGAGGCATGGAGCACCCTGTGGCGGATGCGGGGCGGCTGGATCACGCAATCCCCGGCATGGAGCCGGAAGGGCGGGCCCTGATCCTCGTAGACGAGATCGACCCAGCCAGCATGGCAGAAGATGAGCTGGAAGCCGACCTCATGGAAATGCACCATGTCCGGCACCGGCCCGCCGACCGGGATGCGGATGTGGCTGGCGATCATCGCGCCGCCGAGCCGGCCGGGCACAAGGTCGCGGTAATGCATCCCGGCGCGGCCGATCACCCAGGGCGCGCCTTCGGAAAGGCGGCGAACCACGTGTTCGGGCCGCGCCTTCGGCGCCGGAAGCTCTTCGCCCGGCGGGGCGATCTCCACCCGGTGCCCGGTCGGCGAGACGAGGGCGCGGACGCCCCCGGCGAGCGCCGGGTCGTCGGTGAGGATGCGGACGGTTCCCGGCCCCTCCGCCGCCCCGCGCTGGAGCCGGAGCCGGAGGCCGTGGCCGGAGATGACGGCGACGGAAGGATCGTCCGCCGGGTGAATGAGATCGAGCCGGAAGCCGAGCTTCTCGAAGAACGGCAGGTCCTGGTGGAGATCGACCGTCGGCAGTCGGATCTCGGCGACGGCGCTCACCCGAAATCCTCGATCATCCGGAACCGCTCGCAGACGACAATCATATCGGGCGAAAAGCCGGAGGTGCGGCGGAACCAGGCCTCATGGTCGCGCCGCCAGCCCGCAAGGCTGTCATTCTCCCCCTCGGCGAGGGCGAAAGCCTCGTCCACCTCGTCGAAGCGGCAGGTGAAGAGCGAGACGGTCTCGATCGCCAGCGCCGGCCGGCCGTCTGGGTCGAGCGCGATGTCGCGCCGGCCGACCGCGGGGGCCGTCTCGGCCCCGGATTCGTAAACCGAGAGCGCTTGGCAGGTCGCCGTCTTGCGGCCGGATCGGACGAGGGCGAGAAGCCGGGCCGAAAGCTCGGGGTCGCCTTCCGCGAACTGGAACGAAGCGGCGCCCGGATAGCGCGCGAGCGCCTCGGCGAGGGTCATCCCCCCGTCAGCCTCCGGTATGCGACATGTGGCGGGACATCTCGCCCGCGACCCGCTTGCGCGAATAGTCGAAATCGTGGCCCTTGGGCTTGCGGGCGATGGCGGCGCGGATCGCCTCGCGGAGCGGCTCGTCCGACTCCGGATGGTCGCGCATCGGCGCGCGAAGATCGGCCGCGTCCTCCTGCCCGAGGCACATGAAGAGCGTGCCCGTGCAGGTCATCCGCACCCGGTTGCACCCCTCGCAGAAGTTGTGCGTCAGCGGCGTGATGAAGCCGATCCGCCCGCCCGTCTCCTCGCAGCGCATGTAGCGCGCGGGGCCGCCGGTGTTGAGCGGCAGGGGCGTCAGCCGCCAGCGCTTGCCGAGATCCTCGCGAAGCGCGCGGAGCGAATAATACTGGTCGAGCCGGTTCTCGTTGCCGATGTCGCCCATCGGCATCACCTCGATGAAAGTGAGGTCCATGCCGCGCGCGCCGCACCATTCGACCATCTTGTGAATCTCGTCGTCGTTCACGCCCTTCAGCGCGACGGCGTTGATCTTCACCTTGAGCCCGGCCTCCTGCGCGGCGTCGATCCCGTCCATCACCTGGTCGAACCGGCCCCAGCGGGTGATGGCGGCGAACTTCGCCTTGTCGAGCGTGTCGAGCGAGACGTTGACGCGGCGGACGCCGAGATCTGCGAGCGGCTTCGAGAAGCGGCGAAGCTGGGAGCCGTTGGTGGTGAGCGTCAGCTCCTCCAGCCCGTCGCCGAGCCGGCGGCCCATCGCCTCGAAATACTTCATCACGTCGCGGCGGACGAGCGGCTCGCCGCCGGTGATGCGGAGCTTCTTCACGCCGAGATCGATGAAGGCGTTGGAGACGCGGCCAAGCTCCTCCAGCGTCAGGAGGTCCTTCTTGGGCAGGAACTCCATGTCCTCCGACATGCAGTAGACGCAGCGGAAATCGCAGCGGTCCGTCACCGAAACCCGGAGATAGGTGATCGGGCGGCCGAACGGGTCGATGATCGGGGCGGCGCTCATGCGGCGAACCTAAGCTTCCCGAGGCCGACTCGCAATCCGGCAGGGGACGCGGCGTCACGCCGGATTGATCGGGCCGCGCGGGCGCCTCATGGGCGTTCCCGAGCCGCCGCAAAGGAGCCGAGGATGCGACCCGACTACGAAAGCGCGCATGAGGAGCCGCATCTCCTCCATCGCTCGAACTGGCTTCGCGCCGCGGTGCTCGGGGCGAATGACGGGATCATCTCGACGGCGAGCCTCATGGCCGGCGTCGCCGCGGCGGGAGCGGGGCGGGAGGCGATCCTTCTCGCCGGCGTCGCCGGGCTGACGGCGGGCGCTTTCTCGATGGCGGCGGGGGAGTTCGTCTCCGTCGCCTCGCAGCGGGACGTGGAGACGGCCGATCTCGCGCGCGAGGCGCGGGCGCTGAAGGCGGACCCGTCGGGCGAGGCGCGCGAGCTCGCCTCGATCTGGGAGGGCCGCGGCCTGCCGCGCGCGCTCGCCGCCGAGGTGGCGGCGGCGCTGACGAAGCACGACGCGCTCGAAGCACATGCGCGGGACGAGCTTGGTCTTTCCGACATCGCCGAGGCGAAGCCGATGCAGGCGGCGCTGGCCTCGGCCGCGAGCTTCGCGGTCGGCGCCGCGGCGCCGCTCGCGGCGGCGGTCTTCGCGCCCGAGGCGGCGGGCGAGGCGGCGGCGGGGGCGGCCGCGCTCTCCCTCGCCGCGCTCGGCTGGCTCGGCGCCAGGGCCGGCGGCGCCCCGGCGCTGCCGGCGATCGGCCGCGTGGTGGTCTGGGGCCTTCTGGCGATGGGCGCGACGGCGATCGTCGGGCGGATCTTCGGCGTGGCGCTCTGAGGCGGGCGGCCGCAACTTACCGGGGGCCGCGCATGCCTGCGACGGGCCCGAGGCTCAGCCCCGCGCCCGCGGATGCGCCGCCTCGTAGACGGCCATCAGGCGCGACGAATCCACCGCCGCGTAGATCTGCGTCGTCGAGAGCGAGGCGTGGCCGAGGAGCGCTTGGATCGAGCGGAGGTCCCCGCCGGCCGCCAGAAGATGCGTCGCGAAGGCGTGGCGGAGGGCGTGCGGCGTCGCCGTGGCCGGCAGGCCGAGCGCGGCGCGCGCCCGCGCCATCCCCCGCTGCGCCACGCCGGCGGCGAGCCGCCCGCCCCGGGCGCCGAGAAAGAGCGGCCCCGCCGGCCCCGGATCGTGCGGGCAGAGCGCGAGATAGGCCGAGACCGCCTCCCGCGCCGCGGGGAGGACCGGAACGACCCGCTCCCGCCCGCCCTTGCCGCGGATGCGGAGCGTCTCGGGCAGCGCGCCGGCGCAGCGCGGGAGGCCGAGCGCCTCGGAGATCCGCAGCCCGGCGCCCCAGAGCAGGGTGAGGAGCGCCGCGTCCCGCGCGCCGATCCACGGCTCCGCGGCCGCGCGCTCCGCCTCCTCGATCAACTCGTGCGCCGCTTCCACCGAAACCGGCCGCGGCAGCCGGCGCGGCGCGCGCGGGGCGCGGGCGGCGAGCGGCGCGTCCCCCTCCACGCCCTCGGCCTCGGCGAGCCAGCGGTGGAACGACTTCACCGCCGAAAGGGCGCGGGCGGCGGAGCGGGGCGAAAGCCCCTCCTCGGCGTGATGCGCGCGCCAGGCCCGCATGTCCCGCGGGCCGATCCCTTCGAGCGCGGCGCGGCTCATCGGCCCGCCGAGATGCGACGACATGAAGGCGAGATAGCGGGCGACGTCCCGGCGATAGCCGTCGAGCGTGTGTGGCGAGGCGGCGCGCGCGCCGGAAAGCGCGGCAAGGAAGCCGGCGAGAAGCGCCGCGCCGCCGCCCGCGCCGGCGAGATCGCCCGCCGCCGCCGCGCCGCCGCGGGGCGGCATCAGGCCTCGGGCGCCAGCCAGCGCCTCAGCGTCCGCTCGGCGACGCCGCCGAAGAACTCGAGAAGGTCCACCCCCTGCTCGGGCGAGAACCGGTCGGCCTCCTCCGCGCCGAAGACGAGCATGCCCTGCCGCCCGGCGCCGAGATCGAG
>CALFYQ010000396.1 GCA_937952085.1 uncultured Paracoccaceae bacterium
GGCTGCGCATACCTCCCGTCCGCATCGTGCGCGAGAGACGGATGCAGGAGGACCTTTTCGCCACGATTCTGCAGAACGTCTGCGAGCCGGAGACCTTCGGCGGCGATTTCCTCAGCCAGATCGCGGCGCTCGATGTCGGCGCGCGGGCGATGCTCCGCCTCGCCGCCCGCTACGGCGTCGAGACCTTGGAGGAGATCGGCGCGGCCCTTCTCGACCATGCGGAGCGGGAGATGCGCGCCGCCATCGCCGCGATCCCCGACGGGGTCTACGAGGCGGAGGATTTCGTGGATGGCGACGGGCTGGAGCCGGGGCGGAAGCGCATCAAGGTCGCGCTGACGGTCAAGGGCGGGGAGATCGCCCTCGATTTCGCCGGCACCGACGCGCAGGCGAAGGGGCCGATCAACGCGACGCTCGCCACCACCACCTCGGCTTCCTACTACGCGGTGATCGCAGCCTGCGGCGTGACGGGAACGGTGAACGCGGGCTGCTACCGGCCGATCACGGTGACGGCGCCGGAGGGCTGCCTGGTGAACGCCGGGTTTCCGGCGCCGGTCTCGATGCGGATGCTGCCGGGGCACAAGACGGCGACCGCGGTGCTCCGCGCCTTCGCCGAGGCGCTGCCGGACCGCATCCCGGCCAGCTATTACGGCACCACGTTCAACCACGCGGTGAACATCCGCCACGCGAACGGCCGCAGGCAGGTCTATTTCGACGCCGAGCTCGGCGGCTGGGGCGCGCACGCTGAAAAGGACGGGCCGAACGGCCTCTCGGCCGGGTTCCACAACGGCCAGAACACGCCGGTGGAGATGATCGAGGCGCTCTTCCCGCTCCGTTTCACCCGCTATGGCCTGATCCCGGGCTCCGGCGGCGCCGGGCGGATGCGCGGCGGCCTCGGCATCGTGCGGGAATGGGAGTTTCTCGCCGAGGCGGGCCTTCTCAACTCGGCCTTCGACGCATTCGACTCGCGGCCCTATGGCCTCGATGGCGGCGAGCCCGGCCGCGGCGGCGCGCTCAGCGTCACGAGGGACGGCGTGTTGACGGCGCTCGGCGCCAAGACCAACGGCCACCCGCTCCGCGCCGGCGATATCGTGCGCCTCGAAACCCCGGGCGGCGGCGGCCACGGCGACCCCGCCCTCCGCGACCCGCGAGCGGCCGAAGCGGACCGTCTGGACGGTTATGTCTGAGCGGCGCGGAAGAGACACGGCGCCGGTGAAGGGAGCCCACGAATGATCGAACGCCTCTCCCGCTGGCTGGCCTGGGCGGCAGGGGCGATCATCCTCTTCGGCTGCGCCATCCCGATCACCATCGACGTGGCGGCGCGGTTCTTCCTGAATCGCTCGGCGATCGAGAGTTTCGAGATCTCGAGTTTCGGGCTCGCCGCCTGCATCGGCCTCGGCCTCGCATACTCGGTCACCACCAAGGCCCATGTCCGGGTCGATGTCGCGGTCGCCAGGCTGCCCTTTCCGCTGCGGGCGGCCTGCGATCTCCTGGCGGCGCTGGCGCTGGCGCTGGCGGCGGCCGCGCTCGCCTGGTTCGCCTGGAAGACGCTCAGCCAGTCCTACGCGATGGGCGCTCGGTCGATGTCGCTCCTCTCGATCCCGATGGCGCTGCCGCAGGGCGTCTGGTGGGTCGGGCTCTTCTGGTTCGCGTTCGTTTCGATCCTCGCGCCGGTCCGCGCCATCCTCCGCCTCGTCCGTGGCGACCGCGGCGGCTTCGACCGGCTGATCGGCCCCGCCAATCTCTCCGCCGAGATCGAGGAGGCCGTCCACGCCGCCGGTCCGCGCGCGGAGCCCGGCCCATGATCGCCGCGGCCGTCCTCCTCCTCCTCGGAATGCTGGCGCTCGGCCTGCCGGTCGCCGCCGTGCTGGCGCTGGTCGGCTATGTCCTCTCCGAGACCTACGCCTTCTTCCCGATGACGGGCGCGGCGGGCGAACTGGCCTGGAATTCGAGCCAGGACTTCATCCTGGTGGCCGCGCCGATGTTCATCATGATGGGCGAGCTGATGCACCGCTCCGGCGTTTCGGGGCGGCTCTTCGACGCGCTGACGCCGTGGTTCGCGCGGCTGCCGGGGCGGCTCATGCACACCAACATCGCGGCGAGCGCGGTCTTCGCGGCGACCTCGGGCTCCTCGCTCGCGACCGCCGCCACCATCGGCACCGTCGCGATCCCGAACATGGACCGCGGCGGCTACAACCGGCCGCTCTTTCTCGGCTCCATTGCTGCGGGCGGGACGCTCGGCATCCTGATCCCGCCCTCGATCAACATGATCATCTATGCGGTGCTGACCGACACTTCGGTGACCGACCTCTACGCCGCCGGGTTCATCCCGGGCTTCGTCCTGGCGGCGCTCTTCTCGGGGATCGTGCTGGCGCTGGTGATCTGGCGCCCGTCCTGGGGCGGGCCCGACATACCTCGGACCGCGCTCTGGGGCCGGCGTCTCCGCGGCCTGCCGCATCTCGCCCCGCCCATCGGCCTCTTCGCCATCGTCGTCGGCTCGATCTACGCCGGGCTCGCCACGCCGACGGAGGCCGCGGCGCTCGGCCTCGTCGCCACGGTCGGCCTCGTCGCCCTCAACCGGCAGCTTACCCTCCCCGTGCTGCTCGCCGCCTTCGAGGGGACGGTGCGCACAACCTGCATGATCATGCTGATCGTGATCGCGGCCACGTTTCTCAATTTCGTGATGGTCTCCATCGGCCTCGTCTCGGCGATCTCCGAGGCGGTGCTGTCGCTCGGCTGGAGCCCGTTCTGGATGCTGATCGCGATCATCTGCTTCTATCTCGTGCTCGGCTGCTTCATGGAGACGCTGAGCATGATGATCGCCACCACCCCGATCATCGCGCCGGTGATCGTCAGCCTCGGCTATTCCCCGGTCTGGTGGGGCGTCGTCTTCGTGATCCTGATCGAGGCGGCGCTGATCACCCCGCCCGTCGGCATGAACCTCTATGTCGTGCAGGCGGTGCGGCGCGGCGGCGGCGCCTTTTCCGACCTCTTCAAGGGCTCGGCGCCCTTCCTCGTCGCCATGCTCATCATGATCGCGCTGCTGATATCGTGGCCCGAGCTGGCGCTCTGGCTGCCCACCATCGTCAATCCCAAAACCGGCGGATGAGCCCGCCTCCAGCAGGAGAGAGAGTCGAATGAAACAGATCTTCGCCGCGGCGCTGGCCGCTTCGCTCGGGGCGTCGGCGCTCGCCGCCGACCTGCCGGAGACCGAATTCAACGTCGTCGGCTCCATCGGCAGCCTCTCGATGTACACCGACAAGGAAAAGCCGTTCTGGACCGAGCAGGTGCCGGCCGAGACCGGCGGCGCGCTGAAGGTCAACGTGAAGCCCTTCACCGAACTCGGCTTCAAGGGCGGCGAGATCTTCCGGCTCGTCTCGAACGGCACGCTGCAACTCGCGACCACCGTTCTCGCCTACAATTCCGGCGAAGTGCCGATGAACGAGGCGACCGATCTCGTCGGCCTCCTCTCCTCGGTCGAGCAGCTCGCCGAGGTCGTCGAGGTCTGGCGCCCGGCCTTCGCCGAATTCCTCGAGACGAAGCACAACATCAAGCTTCTCGGTTTCGGCACCTACCAGGCGCAGGTGATCTACTGCCGGGACGAGTTCAAATCCATCGCCGATCTCGCGGGGCGGAAGGTGCGCGCCTCAGGCGCCTCGCAGCAGGCCTTCGTCAGCCATCTGGGCGGCTCGCCTGTCTCCATCGCCTTCGCCGAGGTGCAGCCCTCGCTCGCCTCGGGCGTGGTGGACTGCGCGATCACCGGCGCGCTTTCGGGCTACAAGGCCAAGTGGAGCGAGGCGGCGAAGTTCGTCTCGCCGATGCCGGTCAACTTCGGCCTCGCGGCGCAGCTCGCGAACCTCGACTGGTGGAACGGCCTCGATCCGGCGGTGCAAGAATACCTCTCCATCTCTCTCCGCGGCCTTGAGGACTCGATCTTCGAACTGGCCGCGACCGAGACGGCGACCGGCCTCGCCTGCAACACCTCCGGCCCGTGCCCACATGGCGAGCCGGCCGGCTCGACCCTGGTTCCCCTGACCGCGGCGGACGAGGCGCTGCGGGCCGAAGCCGTGAAGAAGGCGATCCTCCCCGCCTTCGCCGAGCGGTGCGGCGCGGAATGCGTGGCGACCTGGAACAGCACCATCGGCGCCAAGCTGGGCGTGACCATCGAGTGAACCCTGCGCAGGCGGACGCGGCCTGCGCCGCATTCGCGGATCATTCCCGGGGCGCGCATTCCCGGCGTGCGCGCCCCGTTCGGGCCGGGATGCGTCGACCGGGGCGGCTTTCCCGGCGGCGATCAGAACCCGGCATGGTCGCCGAGGCTGTCGCGATGGCATTGCAGGAAGGCCCTCGCGCCACCGGCGAACCAGGCCTGCGCCAGGCCCGGCGCCAGCGATTGCAGCCTGAAGCGATGGCGCGCGCCGTCGCGAAAGCGCCGGTAGCGCGTCCAGTAAAGATCTTCCTCGAACCCGTACTCCCCGTCGCCGATGCCCTTCCACACCAGCGCCTCGCCCCGCGCCGTCGGCGAAATTCAGCCGGCACCTTCCATCCGCGCCGTAGTAGACCTTGGCGACCCGACGGCGGGTCGCCGGATCGAACGCATGAACCGTACGGCCCTCGAGGAAGGCCCTGACTTCGTCTGGCGACATCATCCGCTCAGCCTGGCGACCGGGCCGGCATTCGGCAAGCCGCCGCCCGCGCCTCCTTGCGTTTTCGGCGCAAGCCGCACGCGAACTTTCGCGCAAGGCATGAAGGGCCCTGCGAGCCGATGGCCGGGCGGCCCCCGCGATCAGGCGCCCGGCGACGGACGGGTTGGCGATCGTCGCCATGATGACGGCGCGCCCAAGGATCCGGCCAATTGAGAGTTTCCGGTCGTAGCGGGGCGCGCTTTTCCCAACCTCAGGCCGCCCGGAAGGGGAACTTCCGGACCTTTTCGCGGCGGCGAATTCGGCCGGCGCGGCTTCGCCGGCCTCAGTTCGGCGCAGCGGAGGCGCCGAACGGGTTCCGGAACGCCTTCATCGCCTCCGCGAGTTCCGGCCGCTCGGCGGCGGCCGCTTCGAGCGTGAGGCCGTCCCGCGCCGCATCGGCCGCCTGGCGGAGGGCGCGGACGCCGGCCGCCGTTCCTCCCGGATGGCTGAGGATGCCGCCGCCGGCGCAGAAGATGAAGTCGTCGTTCCCGAGAAGCCCTCGGGACGGACCGACCTGCCAGATCGTCTGCCCGGAGGAAAAGACCGGCATCGCGATGTGCGCGGGCTCGCCTTCCGCCACGGGGGCCTGCACGGCGCGGGCGGATGCCATCACCGAAGCGTCCTCCTCCGTGAACTTGCTGGCGAGGCCGTTGACGTGGAGATGGTCCGCGCCGGCGAGGCGCCAGAGCTTCTGCATCACCGGGAAGCCGACGCCGACATGCGGCGAACGGGAGACGAGGCCCCAGCCTGCGCGGTGGCCGTGGATGAGGTGCGGGCTGTGGTTCCGCACCGCCCGCAGCCCCGGCAGCCCGACCGCGTTGAGGCAGACCATGGCGCAGGTCGCCTCATGCGCGGTCAAGAGGTCCAGATTGCGACGCATCTCGTCGATCTCGCCGGAGATGTTGAAGGCGTAGACGATGCGTTTGCCGGTGCGGTCGGCGTGGCGGTTGAGCACCGCGGAGACGGCGGCGACGCGCGCCGCCAGCGGGCAGTCCGGCCCGTCGGCCTGCAGCTCGTCGTCCTTGATGAAGTCGATTCCGGCCTCGGCGAGCGCCTTGACGAGGGCCCCCGTCTCCTCCGGCGAGAGGCCGACGCTCGGCTTCACGATGGTCCCGATCAGCGGGCCCTGATGGCCGCCCATCTTCTCCCGCGTGCCGGCGGCGCCGAATTGCGGGCCGGGATGGGCGCGGGCGAAGTCGGCCGGCAGGGTCAGCCCGGTGAGCCGACAGGCCGAAAGCTCCGCAAGCTCGAAAAGGTTGCCGGCGATGGTCGCCATCAGCGTCGGCAGCGAGGTTCCGAAGGTGCCGATGGGCCAGCTGATCGTGACCGCTCCGCGCTCGTAGGCCGCGCCGGTCAGCCGGCAGGGGAGCGCGGGCCGATCGGAGACGCCGTGGATCTCCATCGCCTCGATGCGGGCCGCGCTGCGGCCGCGGAGCGCGTCCGTCTCCGCGGCGAGGCGCACGAAGGTGCCGGTGGATTGCTCGCCGGCCAGAACCTCGGCCGCGCGGGCGACGCCGACGGGGGATTCGATCTCGTAGGTCGCGGTCACGCGGCTCATCGGGCGCCCCCTCCGTTCCTGACTTCGCCGAAATAGTCTTCCGCGCCCATCTGGCCGCCCTTCAGCGCCAGTTCGAGCCCGTCCATTGCGCCGTCAGCATGGGCGCGGAAGATCGCCGCGCCGGGGATCGTCGGCGCCAGCGCCTCGAGCGCGTAGACGCCGAGCCGGCCGGTGGCGTGGCCGGACGTGTCGCCGCCCGAGACGATCGCGCGGGCCGGCCCGACCTCGGCGAGAAGGCCGGCGAGAAGATCGCCGAGCGTGACGCCGACCCGATGGTTGACCTCGGCCGCCGGCGCGCCCGCCCTGTCGCAGGCGTCGCGGAAGCGGGCGACGGCCGGGTCGTCCGGGCCGGCGGCGGTGTGGATCAGCGGGTCCCACCCTTCGTCGAGCGCCGAGAGGGCGGCGCCGCGGGCGGCGGCGATCTCGGCCGCGACGGCCTCCGCGCCCCGCGCCGCGGCCGCCGCGTCGAACGGGATGAGGGCGAAGCCGTTCCGGCCGGACCATTCGATCTGCCGCGCGGTGACGGGCGAGACGGAGCCCGACACGACGATGGTGCGCTTCGCCCGCCCGATCCCCGGCTGCGGCGCGGCCGGCGCGAGCCAGCCTTTCGCACGAAAATGGCGGACCAAAGCATATTCGACGCCCTGCGAGCCGACGACGAAGGGCGCCGCCGCCCGCGCCTCCCAGATCAGGCGGCCCGCCGCCGCCTCGCTCGCCGCGTCGACCGCGTCGAGCGTCACCGCCTCGATCCGCCCGTCCTCCCGCTTCGGCCGCCGGAGATCGGCCGCGTGGAGCGCCTCGAGCGTGACGCAGGAGGGCGTGAGCCGCGCCGATTGCCGGGAAAGGTGAAGCGCCACGTCCGCCTCGCCCATCGGCGTGACCGGGTGGCGGGACATGACCGGGTGCCGGTCGAGCCGGAACACGCCGTCGCCCACGCCGGCGAAGAGATGGCCGAAGCACTGGTAGCGCCGCATCTCCGGCGCCGCGATCAGCACGGGGGCGAGCGTCGCGCCACAAAGATCCGCGCCGATCTCGATGGCCTTGCCGATGGAGCCGACCTCGGGCGCGGAATCGAGCGTGGAGCAGACCTTGTAATGAAGGAGCGGCGCGCCGAGCGCCCGGAGCGCGGCAAAAGCGGGCGGAAGCTCCCGCGCCATGCGCTCAGGCGGCCAGGTGCGGGCGGTGGAGGCGACGCCGATGGCGCGGAGCCCCGGAAACCGCGCCAGGCGCTCCGGCGTCGGGGGCTCGAGGAAGAGAGTCGCGGGCAGGCCGTTGAAGGCCAGCACCTCCATCACCGCGGCGGCGCCGGTGAAGTCGTCCCCGTACCAGGCGAGAAGGGGCCCGTCGGGCAGGCCCGTCTCCGTATCGCCCATCGCGCTTCCGCCCCCTCTTGACATTCTGATATGATTAGTAGCTCATCATACCAGTTGTCAAATGCTGACGCGGCCCGAGCCGCGCGCGGGAGGAACGCGATGACAAAGCTCGCCCTGTTCGGCGCAGGCGGCAAGATGGGGATGCGCCTCGGCGCCAACCTCGCGAAATCCGCCGAGTTCGAGACCGCCCGCGTGGAGGTCGCGACGGCCGGCATGGCGCGCGTGAAGGAGGCGTTCGGGGTTGACTGCGTCTCCCCCGACGAGGCGCTGAAAGGCGCGCGCGTCATCGTGCTGGCGGTGCCGGACACGGCGATCCGCGCCGTCGCGGCCGAGGTCGTCCCGAAGGCGGAGCCGGGCGCGATGATCGTCTGCCTCGACGCCGCGGCGCCCTATGCCGGCCACCTGCCGGAGCGGGCCGACGTCACCTATTTCGTCACCCATCCCTGCCATCCGCCGATCTTCAACGATGAGACGGAGATGGGCGCGAAGCGCGATTTCTTCGGCGGGATCGCGGCGAAGCAGGGCGTCGTCAACGCGCTGATGCAGGGGCCGGAAGCGGATTACGCGCTCGGCGAGCGGGTGGCGCGGGCGATCTACGCCCCAGTCGCGCGCTCCCACCGGGTCACGCTCGAAGGCATGGCGCTCCTGGAGCCGGGCCTTTCGGAGACGGTCGCCGCCTCGCTTCTCGTCGTCATGCGGGAGGCGATGGAGGAGGTCGTCGCGCGCGGCGTGCCGCCCGAGGCTGCGCGGGATTTCCTGCTCGGCCACATGAACATCCTCGGCGCGGTGATCTTCAAGGAGGTGGACGGGGTCTTCTCCGACGCCTGCAACAAGGCCATCGAGTTCGGCAAGCCGGTGCTGATGCGGGACGACTGGAAGCGGGTGTTCGAGATCGACGAGATCCGCGCCAGCATCGAGCGCATCACCTGAGCCTGGCGCCGGGGGTGGGATTGACCCCCATGATGAGCAGGTGATTATCTCATCACACAAGTTGGGAGGCGCGACGCGAAGTATGCCGAGAGAGACGCTCTCCGCCATGGCCTCGACCGGCGCCGATGCGCCGGACGAGGGCATTGTCCGGCGAAAGCTCTCGGACCAGGTGTTCGACCGGCTCTGGCGCATGATCACATCGGGCGAGCTCGCGCCGGGCGACTTCATGCCCTCCGAGCGCGCGCTGATGGAGCGGTTCAAGGTCGGCCGGCCGGCGGTGCGCGAGGCGCTCCAGTCGATGGCGAACCAGGGCCTCATCTCGATTTCGCAGGGCGAGCGGAGCCGGGTGAACCGGCCGACGCCCGAAGCCGCCTTCGGCCAGATCGACAAGCTGGCGCAACTCATGCTTTCGACGGAGCCTTCGTCGATCGAGCATCTGAAACAGGTCCGGCTTCTGCTCGAAACGGCGTCGGTGCGGCTGGCGGCGGCGGCCTGCGGCCCCGCCGAGGCGGCGGAATTGCGCGCCCTCGTCGCCGCGCAGCGGGCCAGGCTCGGCGAGGAGCAGGCCTTCATCGAGGCCGACATCGCCTTCCATCTCCGCATCGCGGCGATGACCGGCAACCCGATCATCCTCTCGGTGACGGAGGCGATGCTCGCCTGGCTCTACGACTACTACAAGCCGATGCTGGTCTGGTCCGGCCGGGAGGATACGACCCTCCGCGAACACGACCGGATCGTGGACTTTCTCGAGAAGCGGGATGCGCCGGGGGCGGA
>CALFYQ010000397.1 GCA_937952085.1 uncultured Paracoccaceae bacterium
GCGAAGGTCGAACCAGGCCGCCTGCCCGGTGACCGGGTCGGAATTGGCCCAGCGCATCCCGTCTTCCTTCGGGGGAAGAAGTTCGTGGATCAGGTGATTGAGAAGAAAGCCTTTCGTCCCCTCGTCCGCGCCTTCACGGAGGGCCCAGGCGCCGGGGCGCTTGCCGATGGCGTTCCAGGTCCAGACCGTTTTCGGATTGAGCGCCTCCATCAGCGCGACGGGAACGTGGATGCGCCCGTGCGGCGAGGTGAGATACGCCCAGTCGCCCTCCGCGAAGCCCTGCTCGCGCCAGATGTCGCCCGGCACGTAGAGCGGATTGGCGCCGTGGATCTGCCGCAGCCATGCGTTCTGCGAGCCCCAGGAATGGTACATCGCCATCGGCCGCTGGGTGAGGGCGTGGAGCGGGTATTCCTCGGGGTCGCTCGCCCGCATCTCGAACGGCTTGGTCCAGGCCGGGAGCGGATCGAACGCCTCCCGCACGCGGACGCGGAGATGGTCCGGCGGCTGCACCGGGCCCTTGCCCTCGGCGGCCAGCTGGAACTTCCGCATCGGCTCCAGGTAAAGGTTGAAAAGGTAAGGCATCGGCCGGTCATAGAGGCCGATCTTCACCGCCCACTCCTGATAGGCGGCGTTCCAGGGCTTGAAGTATTTCGCCTCGGCCGGGACGTGGCCGGCCCAGAACCCGCCATTCTCGATGTAGCGCTGAAGCTGGTTCCGGTTCGGCGCGCCGCGGCCCTCGGCCGAGCCGTCCTCGCCGCGCCAGCCGGCGAGCGGGCCGACGCCGGGCCGGCGCTCATGGTTCTGGATGTAGTCGGCGTAGTCGGCGTAGCGGCGCGCGCCGTCGGCGGTGACGAGGCCGGGAAGTTTCAGCCGCGCGCCGATCTCGATGAGGACGGACTGGAAGCCGCGGACGTTCCGGTCCGGCTCCACCACGGGCCAGCGGATCGCGTCCGCCGCCTCGTCGGCGCCCGAGACCGGACGGTCGAGCAGCGAGATGCAGTCATGCCGTTCGAGATAGGTCGTGTCGGGGAGGACGAGATCGGCGAAGGCGACCGTCTCGGAGGAGTAGCTGTCGGCGACGATGAGCTTGGGGATGACATATTCGCCGTCCTCCCGCTTCGCGGTCAGCATCTCCATGACACGCGCGGTGCTCATGGAAGAGTTCCACGCCATGTTGGCCATGTAGAGGAACATGACCTCGACCGGGTAGGGGTCCGCCGCCACGGCGTTCGGGATCACCATGTGCATCAGGCCGTGGGCGGAGAACGGGTGCTCCCAGGTGAAGGCCTTGTCGATCCGCTTCGGCCGGCCCTCGGCGTCGAGCGCGAGGTCTTCCGGGCCGCGCGGATAGCCGAGATGCGGGCCGTCGAGCGCGGCGCCCGGCGTCACCTTGTGGTGCGGCGGCGGGTGGCCCTCGTATGGCTTCGGATAGGGCGGCTTGAAGCGCATGCCCCCCGGGGTCTCCACCGCGCCGAGCAGGATCTGCAGCAGATGGAGCGCGCGGCAGGTCTGGAAGCCGTTGGAATGGGCCGAGATGCCGCGCATCGCGTGGAAGGCGACGGGGCGGCCGACCATGCGCTCATGCCGCTCGCCGCGGAAATCGGTCCAGGGCTGCTCGATCACCACCGGGTCGTCGAAGGCGGCGGCGGCAAGCTCGGCGGCGAGGCGGCGGATCGTGGCGGCGGGAACGCCCGTCTCGGCCTCCACCGCTTCCGGCGCGTATTCCGGTTCGAGGTATTTCCGGGCGATCAGCTCGAAGACCGGGGCGGCGCGGCCGCCGGTCGGCGTCGGGAAGTCGCCCTTGAGGGCGGGTTTCGCGCCCGGCTCGTCATGGGAGCGGAGGCGGCCTTCCACCCGGTCCCAGATCAGCGGCTTGCCGGCCTCGTCGCGGATGAAGAGGCCGAAGCTCTCCGAGGCCGGGTCCCGGTTCACCAGGAAGGCGGCGTTGGTGTAGCGGATCAGATAGTCGAGATCGACCTTGCCGGCCTTCAGAAGCTCCTGGATCAGCGACAGGATCAGGAGCCCGTCGGAGCCCGGCGCGATCCCCACCCATTCATCCGCGATGGCGTTGTAGCCGGTGCGGATCGGGTTGACCGAGACGACCTTCGCGCCGCGGGCCTTCATCTTGCCGAGGCCGATCTTGATCGGGTTCGAATCGTGATCCTCGGCGACGCCGAAGAGCATGAGGTATTTCGCGCGCTCCCAGTCCGGCTCGCCGAACTCCCAGAAGGCGCCGCCCATCGTGTAGATGCCGGCCGCCGCCATGTTGACCGAGCAGAAGCCGCCGTGGGCGGCGTAGTTCGGCGTGCCGTAAAGCTGCGCCCACCAGCCGGTGAAGGACTGGGACTGGTCGCGGCCGGTGAAGAAGGCGAGCTTTTCGGGCGCGGTCTCGCGGACGGGGGCGAGCCATTTCACCGCGGTCTCGATCGCCTCGTCCCAGGTGATTTCCTCGAACTTGCCCTCGCCGCGCGCGCCGACCCGGCGGAGCGGGGCGCGCAGGCGCGCCGGGCTCTCGTGCTGCATGATGCCGGCCGAGCCCTTGGCGCAGAGAACGCCGCGGTTCTTCGGATGATCCCGGTTGCCCTCGATGTAGCGGACGACCGGGCGGCCGCCCTCGACATGGCGGAGATGCACGTCGATGCCGCAGCGGCAGGCGCACATGTAGCAGGTCGTCTTCCGCACCTCGTCGGCGACGGGTTCGTTGAGGTTCAGGTCCTTGGGGCTCATCTCGCCTCGCTTCGGGGGGGACCGTAATCGGGCGGGCCGGCTGTTTCTACTGTGAATGTCGACATTCTTCTCACGCCAACGCCATCCGCGCGAGGCCGACCCCGGCGAGCCCGACGATCAGCGTCAGGCAGAGCGGACGATAATAGAGCGCGAGGCGCGGTGTGAAGAACCGCGCGCCGAGAAGGACGCCGAGCCCGGCGGGGAGAGAGAGGGCGAGACCGCGGAGCGCGGCTTCGGCGGTCATCAGGCCGTAGAGCGCGATGATCGCGAAGCTCACCACGGCGCCGAGGAGGAGGTAGAGCATGAGCGAGCCCCGCATCTCCGCCGGGCTGCGCCCCGAGGAGAGCACCCAGACCGCGACGACCAAGCCGCCGACATTGGCGAGGCCCGAGACGATCCCGGCGGCGAGGCCGGTGGCGTAGAGGCCGGACCTGCTGGCGAGCGCCGAGAGGCGGAGGCCGAGAAGCTGCGCCGTCGCCAGCGACGCGATGACGGCGAGCGCGACGATGCGGGAGACCTCCACCGGGATCGAGACGGTGAGGGCGAGGCCGATGGGCCAGCCGAGCGCCCCGCCGATGACGAGGGGGAGGGCGAGCTTCAGGTCGCCGTCGCGAAAGCCGCCCCTGGCGAGGAGGAGGCTGGCGCTCACCTCGACGAACCAGAGCGAGGGGATGAACTCGACCGGGGCGAGGAAGCTCGCCGCCACCGCCATCACGAGGGCGGAAAGGCCGAAGCCGGTGAAGCCGCGGACGATCCCCGCGCCGAGACAAAGCGCGGCGAGCGCGGCGGCGCCTTCGGCCGGGAAGCCGAGCAGCGTCACGCGGCGGCCATGAGGCGGAGCGCCTCGGCGGCGATGGTCTTTTCCTCCTCGGAGGGGACGATCCAGGCGCCGACGGCGGCGCCTTCGGGGTGTAGGCGGGGGGCGCTCGCCGCGTTGGCGGCCGGGTCGAGCGCGAGGCCGAGCCAGCCGAAGGCCGCGGCGAAGCGGCGGCGGATCTCAGCGGCGTGCTCGCCGATGCCGCCGGTGAAGGCGACGGCGTCGAGCCCGCCCATTAGGGCGATCATCGCGCCGGCCTCGCGGACGAGGCGGGCGGTGAAATGGTCGATGGCGTAGGCGGCCTCGGCGTCGGTCCGGGCGAGGAGCGCGCGCATGTCGGTCGCGCCGGCGAGGCCGGCGAGGCCGCTCCGGCGGGTGAGGAGGGCCTGCGCCTCGGAGACGCCGATCCGCCCGGCGAGGACGAGGGCCGCGTCGGCGTCCACGTCGCCCGCGCGGGTCGCCATGACGAGGCCGGAGAGCGGCGAATAGCCCATCGTTGTGGCGAGGGAGGCGCCGTCGCGGATCGCGCAGAGGCTCGCGCCGGCGCCGAGATGGGCGGCGAGGAGGCGCCGCGGCAAGGGCGCGCCGGAGAGACGCGGCAGCGCCTCGACGAGGCCGCGATAGCTGACGCCGTGAAAACCGTAGCGGCGGAGCCCTTCGGTCGCCGGCTCCGCGGGGAGGGCGAAGCGGCGGGCGGTCTCCGCGATGGTGGCGTGAAAGGCGGTGTCGAAGACGCCGAAATGGCGGAGGCCGGGCAGGGCCGCCGCAGCGGCGTCGAGCGCGGCGAGGGCGGGCGGGTTGTGGAGCGGGGCGAGGACCGCCGCCGCCTCGATCTCCGCACGCACGGCGGGGTCGATCTCGGCCGAGGCGGCGAGGTTCGGGCCGCCATGAACGATGCGGTGGGCGATGCAATCGACCGCGCCGGCCCCGGCCTCGCGGAGCGCGGCCAGCGCCTCGGCGACGGCCGCCGCATGGCCGCGCCCGCCCCCGAGTTCGGCCGCCGTACCGCCCGCGAGGCGCCGGAGCGCCCCGTCGAAGACGGCGTATTTGAGCGAGGAGGAGCCGGCGTTGAGGACGAGGACGAGGCTCACGCCCCCGCCTGTTCCCGCATGTCGGCCCTGTCGATCCCGGCGACGGCGACCGGCGCCTTCATCGCGTCGCGGCGGAAGGGCTCGCCGAGCTCCTGGTTGATGAGGGCCTCGATGAAGGTGGTGACGCCATGCTTCATCTGCGCCTCCACCGCCTCGGACAGCGCGGCGCGAAGCTCGTCCATCGAATGCGCCACGACGCCCTTCAGCCCGCAGGCCTGGGCGATGGCGGCGTAGGAGACGCCCTCGTTCAGCTCGGTGCCGACGAAGTTGTCGGCGTACCAGAGCGTCGTGTTCCGCTTCTCCGCGCCCCACTGGTAGTTGCGGAAG
>CALFYQ010000398.1 GCA_937952085.1 uncultured Paracoccaceae bacterium
GAGGGTGTCGAACTCGATCCATTGCGCGAGCGCGGTGGATGAACGCGCGACCACCGGCTCGATGGCGACGGCGCCGTCCACCACCGCCAGGCGCCATCGGGAGACGCTCCAGACCTGGACCTTTCGCCACTTCTCCTCCAGCGCGTCGGAGGCGGAGAAGATGGGAAAGATCTCGTCGAGTTCGGCGGCGGGCGCGCCGAGTTGCGGCGCGGCGGCCTCGCAGCCGCCGAGCAGCCCGGCCAGCAGGAGAAGCGCCGCGCCGGCGGGCCGCGCCCGGATGTCGGAAACCAGGGTCATCGCGGGGAGAGGAACACGATTCCGCGCGCAGCGGCAACGCGCGGCCCCGGTGCGAGGCGACGCGCCGCGGAGCCGCGGGCCGAAGGCGCTGGCGCCGGATCCGGGCGCGCCCCGGCCGCCACACCGAAGCCTGCCGCGGCTTCCGCCCCCTCCCGGCGCAGGGCGGCGCCGCGGCGGCGGATGCGACAAACCGCATCCCGCGCGCGGCCCGGTCGGGATTGGGGTTGGGCCACGGGCCGGAGTTGCTATCATGCGAATACGTCAATGCACGCTTTTCGGAAGCGGGGCGCGCGCTGCGGATCGTCGTGGCGCCGTCGAGGAAGCCGCCCCATAGGGCTTTCGCGACGATACAGGAACGAGGGAGCGCCATGCCCGCAAGCATCTTCGATCTCTCCGCGCTTGACGGCGCGAACGGCTTTCGGCTCTCGGGCGCGGCGGCGGGCGACTATGCGGGCGTTTCGGTTTCCGACGCGGGGGACGTGAACGGCGACGGGTTCGGCGACGTGATCGTCGGCGCCTTCCGCGCCGATCCGAACGGCGCGAATTCGGGGTCGAGCTATGTCGTCTTCGGCGCCGCGGGCGGCTTCTCCGCCGCGATCGACCTCGCGGCGCTGGACGGGACGAACGGCTTCCGGCTCGATGGTGAAGTCGCCGGGGATTACAGCGGCCGCTCTGTCTCTTCCGCCGGGGACGTGAACGGCGACGGCTTCGACGATCTGATCATCGGCGCCCATTTCGCCGACCCGAACGGCGGGGCCTCCGGCGCGAGCTATGTCGTCTTCGGCGCCGCGGGCGGCTTCTCCGCCGCGATGAATCTCTCGGCGCTCGACGGGACGAACGGCTTCCGGCTGGACGGAACGGCCTTCATCCAGAGCGGCTTTTCCGTCTCCACCGCCGGCGACGTGAACGGCGACGGCTTCGACGATGTCGTCGTCGGGGCCTTCAGCGCGGACCCGAACGGCTCGGATTCGGGGTCAAGCTTCGTGGTCTTCGGCAGGGCGGCCGGCTTTTCCGCCACGCTGAACCTCGCCGCGCTGGACGGGTCGGACGGGTTCCGCCTCAACGGCGCCTCGACGCTGGAACGGAGCGGGCGCACCGTTTCGGACGCCGGCGACGTCAACGGCGACGGGTTCGGCGACCTCATCATCGCGGCGCCGGGCGCATCGCCGAACGGCACCTCCTCCGGATCGAGCTATGTGGTGTTCGGCAGCGGCACCGGCTTCGCCGCGACGGTGGAGCTGTCCGCGCTCGATGGGACGGACGGCTTCCGGCTCGATGGCGCGGGTCTGAGCGACCAGAGCGGCTATTCGGTCTCGGCGGCGGGCGACGTGAACGGCGACGGCTTCGACGACGTGATCGTCGGGGCCATCGGCTCGGACCAGACCGGCTCCGACGCCGGATCGAGCTATGTCGTCTTCGGCGCCGCGAGCGGCTTCGCCGCGACGATGGACCTCGCCGCGCTGGACGGGACCGATGGCTTTCGCATCGACGGCGAGGCCGCGGGCGACGCAAGCGGCGTCTCCGTCTCCGCCGCCGGGGACGTCAATGGCGACGGGCTCGCCGATCTCGTCATCGGCGCCTATCGCGCCGATCCGAACGGCACGGAATCCGGCGCGTCCTACGTCGTCTTCGGGCGCGCGGGCGGGTTCGGCGCGGCGATCGAGCTCGGCGCGCTGGCCGCGGACGAGGGCTTCCGGATCGACGGAGCCGCGCTCGCCGACCGCAGCGGCAGGTCGGTCTCCGGCGCAGGGGACGTGAATGGCGACGGGTTCGACGACCTCATCGTCGGCGCCGCCAACGCCGACCCGAACGGCTCGAGTTCCGGGGCGGCCTTCGTCGTCTTCGGCTCGTCGACCAACGCCGCGCCGGTCTTCCCCGGTGGCGCGCTGACCGGCGCGGAAGATACGCCGATCGCGGGAACGCTCGCCGCCACGGACCCGAACGGCGACCCGCTCCTCTTCGGTCTGGCCGCAGGCGGCGGCCCGCAGAACGGCCGGGTGACGATCGGCGCGAACGGCGCCTTCATCTACACGCCGGACGCGGACTTCTTCGGGATCGACAGCTTCACCGCCGCGGTTTCGGACGGCGCGCCCGGAAATGCGGGGACGGCGACGACGACGGCGGTCTTCACCGTCACGGTCGCGCCCGTCGCCGATGCGCCGGTTGCGGAGGACATGTCCCTCTCCGGCCTCGAAGGCGACAGCCTCACGGGGACGCTTGCGGCCGCCGACGCGGATGGCGACCCGCTCGCCTTCACGCTCGCCGTCGGGGGCGGCCCCGCGCATGGAAGCCTGACCATCGGCCCGGACGGCGCCTTCGCCTATGCGCCCGACGCCGGTTTTCACGGCGCGGACAGCTTCACCTTTCAGGTTTCGGACGGCGCCCTTTTCGCGACGGGCGTCGTCTCCCTCGTCATCGCGGAGCGGCCCGAGGCGGCCGGCGACCCGGCCGGCGCGCCCGCGCCCGACCTGCTTCGGGGCGGAGCGGGAAACGACAGGCTGAGCGGGCTTGACGGGGCGGAGACGATTCTGGGCGGCGCCGGAGACGACGAGATTTCCGGCGGCGGCGGCGGCGACGATCTCCGCGGCCAGGCCGGCGACGACAGCGTGCGCGGCGGCGCGGGCGACGATCTCATCTCGGGTGGCGGCGGCGCCGACCGCCTGGCCGGCGGCGGCGGCGCGGATACGGCGCGCGGCGGGGGCGGCGACGACCTCGTGCTCGGAGGCGCCGGCGGCGACCGCATCCGCGGCGGCGCGGGAGACGACACGCTCCGCGGCGGCGGCGAGGGCGACCTCATCCATGGGGACCGCGGCCGGGATCGCCTCGGCGGCGGCGCGGGCGACGACACTGCGCGCGGCGGCGGCGGCGAGGACTTCATCGCCGGGGGGCGCGGCGCGGATCGCCTCTCGGGCGGCTCGGCTGACGACACCCTGCGCGGCGACGCCGGCGACGACCGGATGTTCGGCGACAGCGGCGACGACCTGCTCCGGGGCGGCGCGGGCGACGACAGATTGCAGGGGTCCGGCGGCGACGACACGCTGATCGGCGGCGGCGGAGCCGACGTCCTGGTCGACGGGGCGGGCGCGGACCGGATGACCGGCGGCGGCGGGCGGGACGTCTTCGTCTTCACCGGCGCCGCATCGAACGCCAAGGACATCATCGGCGATTTCCAGGACGGGCTCGACCGCATCGACCTTTCCGCCATTGCCCGCGTCGACGCATTTTCCGACCTCGACGTCGCCGCGGCGGTGGATGGATCGACGGTCACGATCGGCGCCCGTTCGGTGATCCTCCTTGTCGGCGTGGCGGCGTCGGAGATCGACGCAGCCGACTTCATCTTCTGAGCGCGGCCCCCTCAACGAGGCGCGCCGGTTCGGCCCCATGGCGCGCGGCCCGCGTAACGCCGGATCGGACGGACGGCGGCGGCGCGCGGCCCTTGCGGCCGCTCACGGGCCGGCGGGCGCCCGGCCGGGCCCGGAGGCGGCCGAGTTGCGACTGGATATCAACTGCAAATTCAAGGGGTTGAGCCTGCCCGACCAAGGCGCTATGGCGCCTGCGCCCGAGGAGGAGCGTCATGTCGGCCGCGATCAAACTTGCCGCCGGGAGCCTGCTGGTCGGCGTCGTCGTCCTCGGGCTGAAAACGCTCGCCTGGTGGCTCACCGGTTCGGTCGCGCTGCTTTCGGACGCGCTCGAGAGCACGGTGAACCTCGCCACCGCCTTCGCGGCGCTGATCGCGATCCGGGTCGCGGCGCGGCCGGCCGACGACAGCCACCCGTTCGGCCATCACAAGGCCGAGTATTTCAGCGCGGTGCTCGAAGGCGTGATGATCGTCGTCGCGGCGCTCTTCATCCTGAGGGAGGCCTATGAGGGCGCGCTCCATCCGCGGCCGCTCGATGCGCCGATCGAGGGCCTTCTGATCAACGGCGCGGCGACGGCGGTCAACGCCGTGTGGGCATGGGTTCTGGTGCGCGCCGGCCGGCGTCTGCGGTCCCCGGCGCTGGCGGCCGACGGCAAGCATCTCTGGACCGACGTGCTCACTTCGGCGGGCGTCGCCCTTGGCCTGCTCATGTCGATCGTCACCGGATGGGCGCTCCTCGACCCGCTCATGGCCGCGCTCGTCGCGCTCAACATCCTCTGGTCCGGCTCCAGCGTGGTGAAGGCCTCGCTGAGCGGGCTGATGGACGAGGCGGTCCCGCCGAGGACGCTCGAACGGATTCGCGAAGCGATCTCGCTGGAGGCGGCTGGCGCGGTGGAGGCGCATGACCTGCGGACGCGCCACGCCGGCAGCGTGACCTTCGTCGAATTCCATCTCGTGGTGCCGGGCGGCATGACGGTCTATGACGCGCACGAGATCTGCGACCGGGTCGAGGCGGCGATCGGCAAGGCGGTGAAGGACTCCCGCGTCACCATCCATGTCGAGCCTGAGCACAAGTCCAAGCATTCGGGAATCGTCGTCCTGAGCTAGACCGGCGCCGGCTGCTTCGCCTTCACGACCGCGCCGGGCGCCGTCTGGGCCGCGCCGCGGGCGGCCTGCCGCGGACGAGGGCGCGCCCCGCCCCGTCTCGCCTTGCCGATGCGCGTCGCCATGGCTACGCATGGCCGCCTTCCCCGGACGCGCGGCGCGACGCCCGGCCGGCCCCTCGTCCGCGACGGAGACGCGATGCAGACCGCCATTCACATCGCCGGCCTCCAGACCTACGGCTATCACGGGATGTTTGCGGAAGAGCGGACGCTCGGCCAGAAGTTCACCTTCGACATCGACGCCGCGCTGGCGCCGGCGCCGAGCCATGCGAATGACAGGCTCGACGCCTCCATCCGCTATGACGCCGTCGTCGACGCCACCGTCCGCATCGCCGGCGCGGCGAAGTTCCAGACGCTCGAGGCGCTGGGCGAGGCGGTGGCGCGCGGGCTTCTCGCCGAGTTTCCGCCGATCGAGACGGTGCAGGTCGCCGTCTTCAAGCCGAGCCCGCCGATCCGGCACATGGTGGGACGCGTCGGCGTCTCGATCCGGCTCGCGCGCGCCGAACTCTAGGGGCCGGAGCCGGCGGCCTCATCGGGGACCGCGGAGGCGTTGCGGGGGACGGCGGCCGTTCCGGCCACGGGGCGAGGACCCCGGCGCGCCGCAAGCGCAAAGACGCGACAGACGTCCGAAGAAGAAGACGCCCATGGATCAGGGCGCATACATTTCGAAATTGCAATTCGTGCAAATAACGAACCCCGTACAAGTGGCGCCGCGGACATGAATTCGACTTCGCTCGCCAATCTTGATCCTGATCAAGGATAGGGCGCGCCGCCGCACCATAGAGGTCGATTGACGGAAGGGCCGCCTTCCGACGGCTTCTGTGGGGGGCAAGGTGCTTTCATACGCGTACGAGACGTGCGTTCACGCCGACGGCACGGTGGAGCTTTCCTTGCCGGATCTGGATGGGGTCTGCGTGCTCAGCTATTCGGAGGAAGCCGCAGTCGGCCATGCGCGCCATCTGCTGCATTCGCTGCTCCACAAATGGATGGTGGCGGGCCTGCCCGTGCCGAAGCCTTCGCGCGGGCCGAAGACGATCGACGTGCCGTTCGACCTGGCGCTGCGGCTCGCCCTTCACTGGCACGCGGAGACCCCGGTCGCGTCGGGCGCCGAAGACGCGGCGGACGAACTTGCCAGGGTGATCAGCTTCGCCGAGGCCAGGCGCCGGCTGCGCCCCGCCGCCGGACTGGTGGCGCGCCAAGCCGTCGTCCTGAATGACGGCGGCGCGCGCTGACGAAACGACGGGCCGCGGACCGCCGACGCCAGGTCAGCCGCCGGGCGAGAATGGCGCCCGCGCCCGGCGGCGCGGCGCGAGAGCCCGCCCCCGGCCTGCGCCGGGGGCGGCGCCGTCAGAAGAGCACCTTCGCGCCGGCGACGAAGAAGAGATCGTCGCGCCGGTCGCCGGAGGCCTGGATCCGGTCCGCCGTGTCCCCGAGCGCGAACTCGTAATGGACGCCGACATAGGGCGAAAGCAGCCGGTCGATCAGGTCGTAGCTGAGCCGCGCGCCGACCTCGACCGTCGGCGCGAAGGCGCCGAAGTCGTGCCGGGAATCGTCGGTCAGCGGCAGGTCGATCTCGATGCTCGGGGTCAGGGTGATCCGGTTTGTGATGAGGCCCTCGTAATCGACTTCGAGGCGCAGCACCGGATCGTCCGAGACGAAAAGGTCGAGATCGACCTCGAACCATTGCGGCGCGAGGCCGTGGAGGCCGATCACCCCGTCGACCCGGTCCGGGCCGTCCGGCGTGTCGACCCGGACGCCGACCACGGCGTCGAAGAAGGTCGAGACCGGGAACTGGATCCGGACCTGGTTCTCCATCGACTCGAACGCGTCCTCGTCGAGATCGTACTCGGACTCGTTGCGCCAGAAGAGCTTCAGCTCATCCGTTCCGATGAAGGCGTCGGCGTCGAAGGCCAGCAGGTCGGCATGGCCGTTCACGCGATACTCGGCCCGCTCCGCGCTGAAGCCGTAGAACAGCATCGAATGCGGATCGGCCGCGAAGGCGGGCGGCGCGGCGAGCGCGGCGGCGAGCGCCGGGATCAGGAGCGGCCTAGTCATGGGCTTCGGCCTCCGCGACCTTGCGCCCGGCCGCCTCGGGCCCGCCGACGACGACCACCTTCCGGAACATGCCGCTCATGTGGTGGTACATGAGGTGGCAGTGGAACGCCCATTGGCCGGGCGCGTCGACCTCCGTCTCGGTGTAGACGACGGCGCCCGGGTTGATGCTGATCGTGTGCTTGATCGGGTCGCGCGCGCCCGAGCCGGTGTCGACGATGGTCCACATCCCGTGCAGGTGCATCGGGTGGGCCATCATCGTCTCGTTGACGAACTTGAAGCGCACCCGCTCACCGTAGTGCAGCACCAGCGGTTCGGCATCCTCGTATTTCACGCCGTTGATGGACCAGATGTAGCGCTCCATGTTGCCGGTGAGGCGAAGCTCGATCTCCCGCGTCGCCTCCCGGTCGGGGTAGAGCGGGCTCTGCGCCTTGAGGTCGCCATAGGCGAGGAACCGGCCGCCATCCGCCGCCTTGGGCTCGAGGCCGCTTCCGGCCGCATAGAACGGGTCCTCGCTCGGGCCGCCCATGATGGTGCCGTCGGGCATCCGGTGGGCGCCGGGCGGAAGCTCCTCGTCCGCCATCATGGCGCCGTGGCCGGACTGGTCGCCCGACGCCATGGCGCCCATCTTCCCGCCCATGTCCATGCCGCCATGCATCCCGGCCATCGCCGGATCGAGCGACATGTCGGCCATGGTGAGGAGCGGGGCGGCGCGGAAGGGCGGCAGGTCCGGCGGCGCGAGGGCCGGGTCCGAGGTCAGGACGCCCCGGCCCATGGCGACGCGGCCGACGCTCTCGGCCAGGATGTTGAAGGCGCCGGGCTCGGTCGGGCGGACGATGACGTCATAGGTCTCCGCCACGGCGATGCGGAACTCGTCCACCTTCACCGGGACGACGTTGTTGCCGTCGGCCTGCACCACGGTCATGTCGAGGCCGGGGATCCGCACGTCGAAATAGGCCATCGCCGAGGAGTTGATGAAGCGGAGCCTGATCCGCTCGCCGGGCGCGAAGGCGGCCGACCAGTAGGCCTCCCCGTCCCGCCCGTTGATGAGCGGGGCGTAGCCCTGAACGTCCTCGATGTCGGTCGGCATCATGCGCATCTCGCCCCATTCGGCGCGGTCCGCGAGGGCGGTGGCGAGGCCCTTGTCGGCGGCGTCGCCGAGAAGGTCGATCAGCGTGCGCTGCTGACGGTTATAGTAGTCCGGCATCTGCTTGAGGTTCCGCAGCACCCTCTCGCCGCTATGCGGGTGAAGGTCCGTCAGCTGGACGACGTAGTCGCGGTCGTAGCGGTAGGGCTCCCTGCCCTTCGGCTCCAGGACCAGCGCGCCATAGGCGCCGTTCGGCTCCTGCAGGCCGGTATGGCTGTGGAACCAGTAGGTGCCGCTCTGCCGGATCGGGAAGCGATAGGTGAAGGTCTCTCCCGGCGCGATGCCGTCATAGGAGATGCCCGGCACGCCGTCCTGCTCGAAGGGCAGGATCAGCCCGTGCCAGTGGATCGAGGTCGATTCCGAGAGGTTGTTGGTGACGTTGATCACCACCTCCTCGCCTTCCTCGAAGCGCAGCGTGATCGGCTCGGTGGAGCCGTTGTAGCCGATGCCCTGGCGGGTGACGCCGCCGACGTCGAAGCGCACCGGGTCGACGGTGATGTCGTAGGTTCCTGAACGGGCGGCCTCAGCCAGCAGCAGGCAGCCCAGGACGCCGAGCGCGATGGCCCGGCCTCGGGGTCGAGACGTCATGTCCGATCTCCATGGTTCGGGTGCGGGCGCGCGGAGTGGCGCGCGCCCGGTCGCTCAGTGGGAAAGCTCGATCTCGCCGACCATGCCGCCGTCGTAATGGCCGGGCACGGTGCAGGCGAATTCGAGCTTCGCGTGCTGCGGAAAGGTCCAGACCAGCTCACCCGACTTGCCAGGCTCGAGCAGCACCGAGTTCGGCTCGTCGTGCATGCCGTGGCCCATCGTCTCCTGCATCGACTTGGCGACGTCCAGGTTGATCCGGTCCGGCTCAAGCACGCCGTGATCGACCATCATCTGCATCATCGGGGCGTGTTCCGCATGGCTCGCCGCCGTGCCGATCGCGAATTCGTGCACGAGTTCGCCCGCGTTGCGGACGACGAAGCGCACCGTCTCGCCTTCCTTCACGGTGATGCTCTCGGGCTCGTAGAAGTTGTCCCGCATCGTGATCTCGACGGTGCGTGTCGCCTTCGCCCTCGAGCCGGGCTTGCCGATATCGTCTCCGCCGCCGTGGCCATGGGTCCCTTCGGCGAGGGCGGCGCCGCCGCTCAGCGCGAGGAGGGACGCGGCCGCGATGAGATTGGTCGTCTTCATGTTCGCTCGTCCTGTTCACATGTCATGTCTCGCCCGCGCCCCGAAGGGCCGGGCGGCGCGATCCGACAGGCGATCAGGCGCGTGGAGGCGGCGGCTCCGCGACATGGTCGCGCCCGAACAGGGGCGCTTCCGGCGCGCGCCAGCGCAGGCGGGCGACGCCGTCGCGCAGGAGCGCGGCGACGGCCGCGTCGCTCGCCAGATAGGTCGAGGCGCAGAGCGCGGCAGGGCAACATTCGGGCGGGCCGGAGCCGTCGCAATCGCCCCGATGGGTATGCGCATCCGACCCGGCGCGGGCGTGGGCCGCGCCGCCATGATCGTGCGCGGCGGCTTCGGCGCAGGGCGCCTCCACCGCCATCATGTCATGATGCATGCCGACCGCCGCATGCCCCTGCCAGACCGGCACGAGCAGCGAGAGCGCGACGAAGAACCCAAGCCAGAGGCGCATGCAGGAAAACGTGGCGCGGCGCCCGGACGAAGTCAATGCGCCGCCCCGCGCGGCGCCCTCCCGGAAGGCCGCATGACGCGCGGACCAGAAACCGGGTCGGGACCCGGGCGGATCAGGTCTGGAAATACCGGATGCGAGGCTGCGCGTCCGCAATGAGGCCGGGCGCGAGGCCGAGGTCCCCGGGCCCCGCGCGGTCGACGGAGCCATTCGGCTCCACGGCGAGATCCGGAAGCCTCGTCCCATCGAAGTTCGGCGCAAGCCGCGCGATCAGGGCGTTCCATTCGTGGGTGAACCGAGCCACCGGCGCGCGAGGCCTCGCAAAGTCGCCATCGGCGAGGGTTTCGAGCCCGGCGAGCCATGCCTCCACGGTGGGCTCGGCCACCGGCGTCGCGCCCGCCGCGACGTGATCGGCGAGCCCGTCGACATGCGCCGCGAGCACGGGGCGACCGGCGGTCATGGCCTCCAGCGCGACAAGGCCATAGGCCTCCCACCGAGACGGCATCGCGACCGCGTCCAGACCCGCCATCACCTTCACCGGGTCCGGCGAATGGCCGTGAAAGACAATCCGTTCGTCTCCGTCGGCGAGACGCCTCAGCGCCTCGCGCTCGCTCCCGTCGCCGTGAACGTGAAGGCGCGCGCCGCGCGCCCGGAACCGGCGAAAGGCCTGAATCAGAATGTCGAACCCCTTCTGCCGCTCCAGCCGGCCGATCGCGCCGATCGAGGTCACGGGGCCAGTGGGGCGCGGAAGGGCGCGAAAGGCGTCGAGGTTCACCGAAGAGCGGATGACGCTGAGGCTGTCGGGCGGCGTGAGCGACGCATCCAGAAGCCAGCGCGCCTGACCTTCGCTTACCGCGACGATCCGATCGAAGAGCGCGAAAGCGGACCGCAGAAGCGTCAGAAAGCGCGTCTTTCTGGTCACGCAAAGTTCGGTGAATGCGCCCGTGTAGCTGTGTTCGACATGGACCAGCCGCGCCTTCGGGTTCGCGGCGCGAAGCGCGATCAGCGCCGGCAGCGCCCGCCACGTGATGGTGAGATGGGACACAATGATATCTGCGCGGATCGGCCGGACGAGCAGTTCGCCGCGCCCCACATGACGAAGGCTGTGACGCCCGGACCGTTCGAGCTCCTCGTCGGTGAGGATATGGTCGATGACGCGCGTGACGCCGCCGGCCGTGACGTCGTCGATGAGATGAACGACGGTCGGTCGAAACATGATGCGCCTCCTTTCAGGCGGAACGGAGCGTGGCGAGGCCGGTCGCGGCGCGGAGCGCGCCGGCGCCGAACAGGGCGAGCACCAGGGTCGCCGCGAGGGTGACGGCGGTCTTCGCCGGCTCCTCGAAGAGCGGACGGGGCGATGCGGTGAAGGAGCGGGCCAGGAGGCGCGCGGCCTTCGCCGGCCGGTTGTCGCTCACGGCGCGCCGGGCGAGATATCGAAGCTGATAGGCGCGCGCGGCCGGCGCGTGCCGCGCGAAGAAGCCCGGCGCGAGCGGCGTCAGCTTCTCCACCATCCGCTCCCACGCGGCGAGTTGCCGGTCGGTATCGGCCGAGAGGCCGCACGCGTTGACGCGATAGCGGGTCAGAAGCCCCGGCGCGCCCTCGATCGCCCAGCGGGTGGTCAGCGCGAACCGGAGCCAGCATTCGATGTCTTCGGACTGGCGGAACGTCTCGTCGAAGACCCAGTCGCGCGCCGTCTCCCCGTCGGGACGGTAGGCGATCTCCCGGAGCGCCTCCGCCCGGAAGACAGGGGCGGAGCCGTTGCCGACCGGGTTGCGCTTCAGGATGTGCGCGGCGTCGATCCCGGTGAGGCGAGGGCGCTGGGCGCAGCCGGTGGGCGCGCCGCACTCGTCGATCAGGAGCGAGCCGGAATAGGAGAGGCCCACATGCGGGTTCGCCTCGAGATGGCGGAGATGGGCCGCGAGCTTGTCCGGCTCCCAGAGATCGTCGGAGTCGCAGAAGCCGATCGCCGCGCCCCGCGCCGCGGCGACGCCGCTGTTCCGCGCGCCGGCGAGGCCGCGGTTCCGCTGGCGGACCAGCCGCACGCGCGGATCCCGCATGTGCGCCTCGGCGACGTTCGCCGTTTCGTCGGTGGAGCCGTCGTCGACGACGATCACCTCCAAGTCGCGCTCGGATTGCGCGAGGAGCGAGGCCAGGGTCTCCGGCAGCGTGGCGGCGACATTGTAGGCGGGCACGACGATGCTTGCGCGCGGCATGGCTGGCTCCTTCAGCGGCGGAAGAGGGCGCGCCGCAGGTCCCGCGGCATGAGGGGCGCGGCGAAGGCGGCGACCAAGGTGGCGAGGCCGCGCCGCAGCGGGAAGAGGAACGCGGACGGGCTCTGCGCGACGCCGCAGAGGACGAGACGCAGCGCCGCCGGGTCGTCGAGCCGGAGCGCCCGGCGCGCGAGATACCGAAGATGCGTCGCCTCCGCCGCCCGGCCGGGCGCGAAGCCGAGCGCGCGCGCCGAGGCGAGCGCGCGGCGGCGCCCCTCGGCCATCGCGGCGAAGTCCGAGGAAAGGCCCGCCGGCGAGGTGCGGTAGTGCACGAGGATGGACGGCAGCCCGATCACCTTGGCGCCGGACCCGCAGAGCCGGATCAGCCAGTCCAGATCCTCGTTATGGGCCATGTCGGCGGCGAACCCGCCGGTGGCGAGGAAGACGTCGCGGCGCACCGCGAGGTTCGAGAGCGTGCAGGTCGGGTTCTCGCCGAGCAGGTCCGCGACCGAGAGCGGGCCTGCGGGAGCAGCGGATGTGACGCCGGAATCTCCGGGCGTCTTCGAGAAGAACGCGACCCGGCCGAAGACGGCGTCGGCCCCGAGGCAGCCGAAGACCGCGTCGAGCTGCATGAGCTTGGTCGGCGCGAAGAGATCGTCCGCGTCGCAGAACGCGATGAGGTCCCCCTTCGCCAGCGCGACGCCGAGATTCCGCGCCCGGCTCGGCCCCTTGCCCCGGTTCCGCACGGCGCGGATCCGGCGATCCCGCGCCGCCGCGCGTGCGATGAGATCGAAGGTGCCGTCCGTCGAGCCGTCGTCAACGCAGATCGCCTCCCAGTCCTCGCAGGTCTGATCGGCGAGCGACGCCAGCGTCTCCGGCAGCGTTTCGGCGGCGTTGAAGCACGGAATGACGATCGAAAACTTGATCATTATCAGATCCTTGCGATGCGACGGTGGAAGGCCGCCCGGAGCGCGGGCAGCGAGGCGCCGCCCATGATGAGGATGGAGAGAACGAGATATCCGGCCGCGATGGCCTCGAGGCCGGAGGGCGCGAAGAGCGCGGAATTGAGCGTCAGCGCCCCGGCGAGCGCCGCAGTCACCGCCAGCTCGACCTCCGGCCGGCCCTCGGCCCTGAGCCAGCCTGCGGCGGCCGACCAGAGCGTCGCCGGGATCGCGACGAGGCAGAGCGTGGCGACGACGCCCGAGATGGCCGACCATTCGTCGCCGAGAAGGATCGGCACGTACCACGGCGCCAGCAGCGCCTGCGCCGCGACGGCCGGGGTGATGAAGCAGAGCGCCGTCAGGATCGAGGAGCGGAGCGCGAGCGCGCGGTCGGAGCTGGCGCAAAGATAGGGATAGAGAACGGTCGAGAACGCGGCGGCGAAGGAACTGGCGAGGCCGAGACCCGCGTTGAAGGCCATGAAATACTGCCCGAGCAGTTCGGCGCCGAGCAGCATGCCGACGACGAGCTTGTCCGCCTGCAGACGGAGCGCCTTGAAGAGTTCGACGCCGAGCACCGCCCAGCCGAAGGCGACGAACGGACGGAGCGGCGCGGGCCGCGCCGTCCGATCCACCCGCCAGGGGCGGAGCCGGCGCATGGCGACGAGCCAGATCGGAGCCGCCAGCAGGCGCGGGAGCACGAGCGCGAAGGACGAGGGCCAGACGGCCGAAAGCGCGGCCGAGAGAAGGTTCGCCCCGACGACCTGCCCGCCGGCGATGGCGGCGCAGCGGGACATCTTCCCCTCCCGCATCGCCAGCGCCGCCTGGACGAGGCCGCCGGGCATGAAGAGATACTCCGCCCCCAGCGTCAGCAGGAGCGCCGCGAGCGCCGCCTCGCCGCCGCCGAGCCAGATTGCGCCGGCGATCGCCGCCTGGAGGAGGAAGAGGCCGACGCACCAGACCCAGAAGACCCACCGCGCCGTGCGGCAGACCGACGGGAGATCCTCCGCAGCGGCGGCGATGACGCGCTGGTTCACGCCGGTCTCGGTCAGCGATTTCAGGATCTCGCCCGCCGCGAGCGCCGCGGCGGCGAGGCCGATCGCCTCCGCATCGAGCGTGCGCGAGACGGCGACGACGACGAGAAGCCGCGACGCCTTGGCGGCGACTTCGGAGGCGCCGTAGGCGATCAGGCTTCTGACGAGGTTCGTCGGGCGGAGCATGGCGTCGGCTTTCAGGGTCGATGGCGCCTTGGTTACCCTTTCCTCGCCCATCTGTGCGGGCGCGCCGGTAGCGCCGCGCGGCGCATCCGAGACCCGAACTATCCGTTCGGACAAGGCCCGGGCGCGCGGATCGACGGGAGCGGATTTTCGCGCGATGATGCCGAAAACGCGGGCGGAACGGCGGGCGGTCGATTGAACCTGGCGAACGGCATTCGGGCGGCGGCGATCATGGTCGCAGCGGCGTGCGCGCGCTTCGATCCGCCCGAGAACCTGGAGCCGGTCGAGGCCGGGCAGAGCTATCAGGCGCAGTATCGAACCCCGGACGCGGAGCGGGCCATGGCCGGCCCGCTCCGCTCCGCTTCGATGAACGCGGCGCGCTGCCTGCCCTCAACGCCCGGCGACGCACAGCCGGCCGCGGCGCTCGAAGGCGAGCGGCTGACGCGAAACGACCTCGTGGACGTCCGCATCGGCGAGGACGAGACCTTCGGCGGCTCCTACGTGATCTCGCGCGACGGCGCGCTAAAGCTCCCGTTCCTCACCCCGATCCGCGCCGAGGGGCGCGCCACCGCGGAGGTGGAGGCGGATATCAAGGCGCAACTCCTGCGCCGCGACCTATACGCCGAGGCGCCGCTCACCTCGGTGCGCGTGACCGACTTCGCCGCCGTGAGCGTCGGCGTGTCCGGCGCGGTGTTCGAGCCGCGGATCGTCGAGATCGGCCGCGTCGGCGCGGACGAGATCGACGCGGCGCGGCAGATCGCGCTCGGCGCCTCGACCGAGGGGCGGAACCTCTCCGCCGCGCTCCGCGCCGCCGGCGGCGTGCGGCCGGACGCCGACCTCTCGGCCGTCGAACTCGTGCGGGGCGGACAGAGCTATCGGCTCGACCTCTCGGAGTTCTTCGCGGGCTCGACGGCCCATGACGTGATGCTCCTGAACGGCGACCGCGTGGTCGTGCCGAGCCGCGGATGCTTTCAGGATGCGCTGATGCGCCCCAGCCCGATCAGCCCGCCCGGCGTGACGCTCTTCCTCTCCAACCTGACGCAGCCGGCGACCGCGAACGCCCCGTCCGCGATCGGCCGCGAGGTGCGGGAGATTCCCTATGGCACGCGGTATCTTCAGGCCGTGATCGACGCCAACTGCGTCGGCGGCGCGCGGCTTTCGAGCGCGGACCGCTCGGCCGTGCTCTTCACGCGCAACCCGGTCACCGGCGTCTCGATCGCCATCGAGCGCGACATCGAGGATCTGTTGCGCCGCGCGGACCGCGACGATTTCGACCCGTATCTGCTGCCGAACGACGCGCTGGCCTGCTATGACAGCACGGTCTCGAACATCGCCGAAGTGGGGCGCGTGCTCGGCATCTTCGTCGCCGGGGCGATCCTGGCGAAGTGAGGTTCAGCCGGCGAGGGCGGAGCGCGTCGGCGGCCAGTCCGCCAGGAAGCGCAGCCGCGCGGCGTCGGCGGCGGCCTCGTCGCCCTCCCGCAGCGCGTTCTCGAGCGCGATCAGCGCCTC
>CALFYQ010000399.1 GCA_937952085.1 uncultured Paracoccaceae bacterium
GGCCCGTGCGACCAGCACGGGCCGCGCCCGCCCCTCCCCGCGGGCGGGCGCCCCCCGGCTGTCACGCGTGGTTCGGCCGGAGAGGTCGGGGCGACGCCATAAAGCGC
This sequence comes from uncultured Paracoccaceae bacterium, assembly GCA_937952085.1. GTDB lineage: Bacteria > Pseudomonadota > Alphaproteobacteria > Rhodobacterales > Rhodobacteraceae > Pikeienuella. The sequence goes on from CALFYQ010000399.1 coordinate 108, forward strand.
CCATGCCGGCCCGGTCAGGCGCCCACCCAGGGGCGGCCGCGGCCCTTCCCGCCTCGTTCGCCCTCGCCGGTCGAGGTCCCGCCCGCCCGCCTCAGCCCCTCAGCGCGCGCCAGCCGATGTCGTTGCGGCGGAACCCGCCCGGCCAGTCGATCCGGTCCGCCGCCTCGTAGGCCCGCGCCCGGGCCTCCGCCAGCGTCGCGCCCTCGGCGGCGACGGCCAGCACCCGGCCGCCATTCGAGACCACCTCTCCGCCCTTCGCCGCGGTGCCGGCATGGAAGACCGTCGCGCCCGGAACCGCGCCGGCCGCCTCCAGCCCGCGGATCGGCTCGCCCTTGGCGTAGCCGCCCGGATAGCCCTTCGCCGCCATCACCACCGCCATCGAATGCACCGGCCGGAGCGGCGGAGCATCCTCCGGCAGCCGCCCCTCCGCCGCCGCCAGCAGGAGCGGCAGGAGATCGGCGCCGAGCCGCAGCATCAGCGCCTGGCATTCCGGGTCGCCGAAGCGGACGTTGAACTCGATCAGTTTCGGCGCGCCCGCCTCGATCATCAGCCCGGCGAAGAGGACGCCCCGAAACGGCGCCCCGCGCCGCGCCATCTCGGCCAGGACGGGGCGGACGATCTCCGCCATCGCCCGCGCCTCGACCGCCGGCGTCATCACCGGGGCGGGGGAATAGGCGCCCATACCGCCGGTGTTCGGCCCCTCGTCGCCGTCGAAGGCGCGCTTGTGGTCCTGCGCCGAGCCGAGCACGACCGCCCGTTCCCCGTCGCAGAGGACGAAGAGCGAAACCTCCTCGCCCGTCAGCATCTCCTCGATCACCACCTCGGCGCCCGGCCCGAAGGCGCCGCCGAAGATCGCCGCGAGCGCGGCCTCGGCCTCTTCGACCGTCTCCGCCACCGTCACGCCCTTGCCGGCGGCGAGCCCGTCCGCCTTCACCACGATCGGCGCGCCGACCCTGGCGAGATAGGCCCGCGCCGCGGCGAGATCGGAAAACCGCGCCCAGGCGGCGGTCGGCGCCTGCACCGCGTCGCAGACCTCCTTGGTGAAGGCCTTCGAGGCTTCGAGCCGCGCCGCCGCGCCCGATGGGCCGAAGACCGGCAGGCCCGCCGCGCGGAGCGCGTCCGCCACCCCGGCGCAGAGCGGCGCCTCCGGCCCGACCACGACGAAATCGATCCCCTCGCGCCTCGCCAGCGCCGCCACCGCCGCGCCGTCCTCGATGTCGACCGATACGCAATCGGCAATCGCCGCGATCCCGGCGTTTCCGGGGGCGACGACCAGCCGCCCGCAGTCCGGGCTCTTCCTGAGCGCCCAGGCGAGCGCGTGCTCCCGCCCGCCGCCGCCGAGGATCAGAACGTTCATGCGCGCCTCCCGTCCGTCGCGGCCCCTTAGCGAAGGGGCGCGTGACCGGCAAGCCGCGCCCTGCTATCCCCGCCCGATGGACCTGATCGACGACGACGCGCCCGCGCCCGGCAACCTGCCGGAGATGACCGTCTCGGAGCTTTCCGGCGCGGTGAAGCGGGTGGTGGAGGGGGCGTTCGACCGGGTCCGCGTGCGGGGCGAGGTCGGCCGCGTCTCCCGCCCGCGCTCGGGCCATCTCTATTTC
>CALFYQ010000400.1 GCA_937952085.1 uncultured Paracoccaceae bacterium
CGCAAGCGTTCGACCGAGGAGGCCGATCAGGCCCGCGTCGTCGCCCTCTCGAAGCACCGCTCCGCCGCGGCCGAAGCCGACGCCGTGGTGCGCCGCGCCGAGATCGCCGCGAAGCGGGACGTGGAGACGGCGGATGTTGAGCGCGAGAAGGCGCTCGAAGCGGCCCGGCTCGAACGCCGCCGGGCGCTCGAGCAGCTCGAGATCGCCCGCGTCCAGGCGCTCCGCGAAGCCGAGATCGAGAGCCGGGAGGACGTGGAGCGCTCCCGCATCGCCTCCGAACGCGCGCTCGACGAGATCCGAATCGGCCACGAGACCGAGCGGCGACGCCTCGAAGTGGAGCGGGAGAAGGCGGTCGAGACCGTCCAGATGGAAAAGGCCATCGCCCTCTACAAGAAGTCGCTGGAGGAGAGCGCCGCCCGCGCCGAGGCGGACAGCGCCCGCGCCCGCGCCGCCGAGGCGGAGGAGAAGGTGAAGACGGTTCGCGAGACCGAGGCCGCGACGCGGAAGCAGAAGATCGACGTGCTCTTGGCCGAGAAGGCGGCCGCCGAGGCGAAGATCGCCGCCGAGGCGGAGAAGGTGCGGCGGGCCGTCGAGGCCGAGGCGCAGAAGCTCCTCAACGAGGCCGAGAACGTCCTCACCGATCCGGCGCGGTCCAGCCTCTTCCGGCGGAAGCTGCTGGAGCATGTCGAGGGTATCGTCTCCGCCAGCGTCAAGCCGTTGGAGAAGATCCAGGATATCCGGATCATGCAGCTCGACGGCGTCACCGGCGGCGGCGGCACACGCGACGGCAGCCCGACCGACGAGGTGATCAACTCCGCGCTCCGCTACCGCGTGCAGGCGCCGCTGATCGACAGCCTCCTGAGCGACATCGGCATCGAGGGCGGCCAGCTCACGAAGCAGGGCGGGCTGATCCGCGAGGCCTCCGACATGCAGCGCATCGCCAACGAGGCGGCGAAGAAGGGCGGCGGTTCGGGGTCCGGCGGCGGCGGCGAGAAGGGCGGGGAGAAGAAGTAAATGGCCCGCATCTACATCTCGTCGGTGATCGACGCCCCGGCCGCCAAGGTCTGGGAGCGGGTGCGGGACTTCAACGGCATGCCGCGCTGGCACCCCCGCATCCGCGACAGCCGGATCGAGAACGGCGAGCCTTCGGACCGGGTCGGCTGCGTGCGGGATTTCCACCTGCAGAACGGCGACCACCTCCGCGAGAAGCTGCTCGCCCTTTCCGATTTCGACATGTTCCAGACCTACTGCATCCTCGAAAGCCCGATGCCGCTGACCGACTATGTCGCGACGCTGCGGCTGACCCCGGTGACGGATGGCGACCGGACCTTCGGCGAGTGGACCGCCGAGTTCAATTGCGCGCCGGAGGTCGAGGACGACCTCGTCTCCGGCGTCGGCCTAAACGTCTTCCAGGCCGGCTTCGACGCCCTGAAGCGGCAGCTAGCGGGCTGAGGCGATGGAGGTCGTCCGCTCGACGGTGATCGACGCGCCGGTGGAGGCGGTCTGGGATGTCTTGCGCGATTTCAACGGCTTCGCCGGCTGGCACCCGGCGATCACCGCCAGCGAGATCGAACGCAGCCGGCCGGCGGACCAGGTGGGCGTCGTCCGCAAGGTGCGGCTCGGCGACGGCTCCGACGTGAGGGAGCAGCTTCTCGGCCTCTCCGACGCCGACATGGCGTTCAGCTACTGCCTGAGGGACACGCCGATCCCCCTTCTCAATTACGTCGCCCACGTGACGCTGGCGCCGGTGACGGACGGGGACCGCACCTTCTGGCGCTGGGAGGCGCGGTTCGACGCGCCGAAAGGGCAGGAGCAGGCGATGGCGTCGCTCGTCTCCGACGGCATCTTCAAGGGCGGGTTCGACGCGATCCGCAAACGCTTCGCGGAGGGCGGCGCATGATCCCGGTCGAGACCTATCCGACGCTCGCCGAGGCGGCGCGGGCGATGGGCCAGGGCGCCGCCTTTCTCGGCGGCGGCACGATCCTGATGCGGGACGTGAACGCCGGCGCCCTTCCGGCCCGGATCGTGCGGACGACCGACCCGGCGCTGACGGAGATCCGCGTCGGCGGCGAGGCGGTGCGGCTCGGCGCCGGGGTGACGATGGCGGAGATCCTCGCCAGCGGCGAACTCGCCTTTCTCCACCCTGTGGCGCGCCTCATCGGCGGGCCGCAGGTGCGGAACATGGGCACGGTCGGCGGCAACCTCTTCGCGCCGCATCCTTATGGCGATTTCGCGGTGGCGCTGATCGCCCTCGGCGCGCGCGCGGTGCTGGCCGGGCAGGGCGGGGCGCGCCCGGTCGAGGATATCGTGCGGGATCGCGGCCGGCTTTCCGGCCTCGTCGCCGCCGTCGAGATCCCGCGGCCGCGCGGGGCGAAGGATTTCGGCTTCGCCAAGGTCAGCCGGGTGAAGCCGAAGGGCGTCTCCGTCCTTTCCGTCGCGGCGCTCCTTTCGCGGGAGGGCGGGCGGATCCGCGGTGCGCGGGTCGCCTGGGGCGCGATGGGGGCGCATCCGCTGCGGGGGGCGGGGGCCGAGCGGGCGCTCGAAGGCGGCGCGCTCGACGCGCAGACCATCGAGCGCGCGGCGCGGGCCGCGGCGGAGGGGCTCGACCCGCCGACCGATCCCCTCGCGACGACCTGGTACCGGCGGGAGGTGGCGGGCGTCCATCTCCGCCGCCTACTCGAAACGATGGAGCGCGGCTGATGGCCAAGAAGCCCGTCACCTTCACCCTCAACGGCGCCGAGCGCGCCGCCTTCGCCGACGAGGGGCAGAACCTTCTCGATTTCCTCCGCCGGGGCGTCGGCGACCTCACCCCGAAATACGGTTGCGGGCAGGGAACCTGCGGCGCATGCACCGTGGTGGTGGACGGCAAGACCACGCTTTCCTGCCTCGTCCTAGCCGAGACGGTGGCCGGGAAATCTGTCGAGACCGCGGCGGGCATCGCCAAGGGCAACGTGCTCCACGCGCTTCAGGAGGCGTTCATGGACCATTTCTCGGCCCAGTGCGGCTATTGCACGCCCGGAATGCTCGTCTCCGCCAAGGCCCTTCTCGACCGCAACCCGCGGCCGAGCAGGGAGGAGGTGGTGGAGGCGATCTCCGGCAATCTCTGCCGCTGCACCGGCTACGAGCCGATCATCGAGGCGGTGCTGGCCGCCTCCGGCCAGAGGGCTTCGGCATGACCGTCGAATTCAGGAAGGAGTTCTTCGCCGACGAGCGGCGGGAGGACCTCAACGAGATCGGCAAGCCGACCCGCCGGCACGACATTCTCGGCCACGTCACCGGCCGCTCGCCCTTCTATGACGACCATCTTTTCGAGGGGTTGCTGCACATCCGCTGCGTCCGCTCGCCCCATCACCACGCCCGCATCAGGCGGATCGACACGGCGGAGGCCGAGCGGTCCGCCGGCGTGGTGCGGGTGCTGACCGGCAAGGACGTGCCGCTCAACCTCAACACGCTCCTCTCGCTCCTCGATTTCGGCCTCGACGACGAGCCGATCCTTTCGGACAAGAAGGTCGCCTATCGCGGCGAGCCCGTCGCGGCGGTGATCGCCGAGACGGAGGCCGCCGCCCGCGCTGCGGTGAAGAAGGTGCGGGTGGAGTGGGAGCCCTTGCCCCATGTCCACGACGTCGAGGAGGCGATCAAGCCCGGCGCGCCGACGGTCTGCGAGGTCTGGCCCGGCAACAAGTTCATCTACCACGGCAAGTACGACCATCAGAAGCTCCGCTTCGGCGACGTGGAGGCGGCGTTCCGCGCGGCCGACCACGTGATCGAGGGGCGCTACCAGATGTCGCCGATCGAGCAGGCCCCGATCGAGACCTGCGGCGCCATCGCGGCGCCCGAAGGGAACGACCGATTCGTCTGCTACACCTCCACGCAGGCGCTCTTCTTCTCGCTCGGCACCGCGGCGAAGGTTCTGCGCACGCCCTCCAACAAGCTCCACTTCATCGGCGGCACGGTCGGCGGCGGCTTCGGCGGCAAGGTCGACTCGGTGCATGAGCCGGTGACGATCCTCGGCGCCATGCTCACCGGCCGGCCCTGCAAGTTCATGTGGGACCGGGAGGAGGAGATGCAGGTCGGCGCCCCCCGCGGGGCCGAGCGCTGGTACATCAAGGACGCCGTGATGCGGGACGGGCGGATCACCGCCCGGAAGTTCACCGGCTACTTCGACAGCGGGGCCTATACCCGGCTTTCGAGCTACGCGATCATCAAGGGGGTGGGGCACCTCCCCGGGCCCTACACGATCCCCAACGTCTATGCCGACGTCTACTGCGTCTACACCAACCGCACCCCGGCGACGGCGATGCGCGGCTTCGGCATCACCGGGGTCGATTTCGCCATCGAGGCACATATGGACAAGGTGGCGGAGGCGGTGGGGATGAACCCGATCGAGCTTCGCATCCTCAACGCCTATCGCGACGGGGACATGAAGGCGCATCGCCGCGCCGCGAAGAACTGCGCCCTCGTCGAATGCTGCCAGGTGGTGGCGGAGAAGGCGGGCGTCTTGCTCTCGGCCGAGGCGAAGGCGGCCTCGTCGAAGACCGGCGGCGGCGGCGAGCGGGGCCGCATCCCGGCCCATACCGCGCTCGACGAGGGCGGCCGCGTCACCGGCTTCGACAGCGGGAACTACGCGCGGAAGGGCGGGGCCAAGGCGCCGCCGCCGATGGCCGCCTATCAGACGCCGCAGCAGCCCGCCCCGGCGCCCCGCGCGCCGCAGCCGGCCCCGGCCCCGTCCGCCGCGCCGGCGCCGGCCGCCGCGCCCGCTCCGGCGGCGAGCCGGCCCGGAACGCTGCGCTTCTCCTCCATTTCCGGCTTCAGGAGGCGCTGATGACGGTGCATCGCGGCCGCGGCTTCTCGGCCATCAACTATCCGATCGGAATGAATCTCGGCGGCGACCCGAGCCAGGCCCTCGTCCACTCCAACCCGGACGGGAAGTTCACCGTCGCCCTCTCGGCCATCGACCTCGGGCAGGGGATGAAGTCCGTCACCCGGCAGATCGCGGCGGAGACGCTCGGCGTGCCTGTGGAGGACGTGGTGGTGGACACCGCCGACAGCGACACCGGACCGCACGACATGGGCTCTTTCGCCTCCCGCGGCACCCACCGGGTCGGCAACGCCGTCATCAAGGCCGCCGAGGAGGCGCGCTCGGTGATGCTGGAAGCCGCCGCCGAGGAACTTGAGGTGGACGCGCGGGACCTCGTCACCGACGGCAGGGGCAACATTCACGTGAAGGGCGCCCCCTCCCGCGCCATCACCACGATGGCGGCGGCGCAGGCGGCGCAGTTCAAGCAGGGCCGCACCATCGCCGGGCGCGGCATCTTCCTGATCCCGCTCTCGGAGGTGGACCCCGACACCGGCGAGATGACGCCCGTCTCCACCTTCGCGCACGCCGCGATGATCCTCGACGTGGAGGTGGACGACGAGACCGGCGAGGTCGCCATCACCGACATGAAATCGGCCTATGAGGTCGGCCGCGCGCTCAACCCGCGGCTGGTGGAGCAGCAGCTTCGCGGCGGCGCCTGGATGGGCGGAAGCCATGCCGGCTGGGAGACGACGGAGCCCTATTACCCGAGCCGGGAGCATGGGGCGACGGACTTCAACCACTACCTCATGCCCGGCCCCGGCGATCTCTGGCCGCACCACATCTCGGTGCTGGAGCGTCCGGCGGAGGATGGGCCTTATGGCGGCAAGGGGCCGGGCGAGATGTGCGCCAACCCGGTGCTGCCGGCCCTCGTGAACGCCGTCTACGACGCGGTGGGCGTCAGGATCGACGAATTGCCGGTGACGCCCGAAAAGGTGCTCCGGGGCCTCCGGGCGCAGGGCGGCGCGAAGCCGAAGCGGCGGCTCTGATGGCGGTCCGCCGCTCGATCCTCGGCATCGACGGGCCGGCCCCGCTCGCACGGGCGATGCGGGACGCGCAATACGTCGCCGATGACGGGCTGGCGACCGCCGCCTATCTGGCGTTGGCGCTCGGCAAGCCGCTCCTGCTGGAGGGCGCGCCGGGCGTCGGCAAGACCGAGGCGGCGAAGGCGACGGCCTCGGTCCTCGGGCGGGAACTGGTGCGGCTCCAGTGCTACGAGGGGATCGACGCCGCGGCGGCGCTCTACGAGTGGAACTTCCCGCGGCAGATGCTGGCGATCCGGCAGGCCGGCGACGCCTATGTCAACCTCTACGCCGACGAATATCTCATCCCCCGGCCGATGCTCCACGCGCTGCAGGCCCCCCGCGAACGGGTGCTGCTGATCGACGAGATCGACCGGGCGGATCATGAATTCGAGGCGTTCCTCCTCGAATTCCTCTCCGACTTCTCGATCTCGATCCCGGAGCGGGGGACGATCCGCGCCGCCGAACCGCCGGTGGTGATCCTCACCTCGAACCGGACGCGGGAGCTGCACGAGGCGCTCCGCCGGCGCTGCGTCTATCACTGGATCGGCTATCCGGACCCGGCGCTCGAGGCCGAGATCGTGATGATGCGCGCCTCCACCGTGGCGCGGGAGACGGCGGACCGGGTGGTTCGCGCCGTGAACCGGCTGCGGCGGGAGCCGCTGGCGAAGCCTCCCGGCGTCGCCGAGACGGTGGAATGGGCGGAGGCCGCGACGCTCCTCCACGAACAGGGCGCCGCCTGGCCCCGCGCCTTCGCGGCGGCCATCGGCGTCGCGCTGAAGGATCAGGACGACCTCTCCTTCGTGGGGCCGGGGCTCGACCGGATGCTGTCGGAGGCGGCGGCGTGAGGGGGGCGGGTCCTTGGGCCGGGTTGGCGGCGCAGGCGATCGCGAATGGGGCGCACCCTTATCATCGAGGCCCCGGGTCGAGCCCGGGGCGGCGCTGGGGGCAGGCGGAGCGCTTCGGTCCTGCGGCCCCGGCCCAGAGCCGGAGCCTCGATTCCAGTTTCACAACGGTTGAGCGTCCGCGAGAAGGGCCGCGCCCGAGCCTGGGGGGGCGCTTCGTCCGCTTGTGGTCAGCGCTTTATCCCGAAAGCCCCGGGCGACGACTGAGCGGCCGAAGACATCGCCAACGCGCCCTCCCGGGGGGAGGGTCGGGCGCGGCCCGGGCTGGTCGCCCGGGCGGGGGGATTGGACGTGGCGCGACTGGCCCGGGCGTCAGATTTTCCCGATCCGGTGGAGCACGCGCGGGGCTTATCGCGCTTGATAATGGGGTCAACCGGCTGATTCAAATCGGGAATCGGAAAACTCGATTCCGGCGGGCCGCGCCATGAGCTTCCCCGCGCCGCTTCGCCCCGTCCTCGCCTTCTCCACACTCCTGCGCGGCGCCGGCTTCGCCGCGGCGCCGGAGCAGACGGAGGATTTCATCGCCGCCATCGGCCTTCTCGGCCCCGGCACGATCCACGACATCCGCCGCGCCGCCCGCGCGCTCTACGGGCCTGGGCCGGACCGGCTGGAGGAGTTCGACGCGCTCTTCGACGCCGCCTTCCTCGGCCGCACCCTCTCCGCCCCGGCGACGGGCGCGGCCGAGGAGAGCCCGGCGGCCTACGATTCGGCGGGGCTCGACCTCATGCCAGAACAGGGCGAGGAGGAGCCCTCTGGCGCCGCGGCCTCCGCCGCCGAGCGGCTCACCGCCCGCGGCTTCGCCCCGGCGGACCCGGACGAGACGCTCCGCCGCTTCGCCCGCGCCGCGCCGGCGAAGCTGCCGCGCCGCCGGTCCCGCCGGTTCATGGCGGGCAAGGGCAAGCGGGCCGATCCGCGCCGCGCCTTCCGCGAGGCGATGCGGCGGGACGGCGAACTGATCCGCCTGCCGCGCCGCCGCCGCGCGACGGCGCAGCGCCGCGTCCTCCTCCTCATCGACGTCTCGGGCTCGATGAAATCCGGCACCGAGGGCGCGCTCAGGCTCGCCCACGGCCTCGTCCAGGCGGCGGAGCGGGCGGAGGTCTTCACCCTCGGCACCCGGCTCACCCGCGTCACCCGCGCGCTCCGGCGGCGGGACCGGGACCAGGCGCTCGGCCTCGCCGCCGGTCTGGTGGCGGACTGGGACGGCGGCACCCGGCTTGGCGATGCGCTCGGCGCCTTCCTCGCCGTGCCGCGCTTCGCCGGCTTCGCGCGGGGGGCGCTGGCGGTGGTCGTCTCCGATGGGCTGGAGCGGGGCGGGCCGGAGGCGCTGACGGCCGCGATGGGCCGGCTCCGTGGCCTCGCCTGGTCCGTCCTCTGGCTGACGCCGCTCGCGGCGGACCCGGACTTCCGGCCCGAGACCGGCGCGCTCCGCGCCATCCTGCCGCTGATCGACCGGCTCGGAGATGGCGCGAGCCCCGGCGCCGTGGCCGAGGAGATCCTCGATTTCCGGAAAGGGGTCCGCGCGTGAGGGTGATCGATTCCCATTTCCATGTCTGGCGGCAGGCCGATCTCGCCTGGCTGACGGGGCCGATGCAGCCCCGCATCTTCGGCCCCTACGAGCCGATCCGGCGTGACTATCCGATGTCGGAATTCCTCGCCGATCTCGAGGGCTGCGGCGTCGAGAAGGCGGTCTATGTTCAGGCCAACTGGCCGGTGGAGAGGGCAGAGGACGAGGTTCGCTGGCTCGAGGACGTGGCGCGGGAGACCGGCTGGCCGCACGGTATCGTCGGCTACGCCGACATGACGGTTCCGGACGCCCGGCCGGCGCTCGACCGGCTGGCGCGCTTCCCCCGGATGCGCGGCGTGCGCCAGCAGCTTCACTGGCACGAGAACCCGGCCTACCGCTTCGCTTCGCGCCCCGATCTCTGCCTCGACGCCAACGTGCAGCGGAACGTCGCCCGGCTCGCCGACTATGGCTGGGCCTTCGACCTTCAGGTCTTCGCGCCGCAGATGGCGGGGGCCGCGGCGCTGGCCGAGGCCGCGCCGCGAACGGCCCTCGTGCTCCAGCATGCCGGGATGCTGGAGGACCTGACCGACCGCGGCCGCGAGGCCTGGCGCGAGGGGATGCGCCTTCTCGCCGCCCGGCCCAACGTCGTCTCGAAGCTTTCGGGCTTCGGCACCTTCATCCACCGGAACGACCGGGCGCATGTCGCCTGGCTCGTCTCCGAGACGGTCGGCCTCTTCGGCGCCGACCGCTGCCTGTTCGGCTCCAACTTCCCGATCGAGAAGCTCTGGACCGACTATGCGAGCCTTTTCGCCGCGCACCGCGATGCGGCGGGCGGGCTCTCCGCCGCCGAGCAGGAGGCGGTGTTTCACGAAACTGCGCGCCGGGTCTACCGGCTCTGAATGGGGAGGAACGGGCGATGGCGCTCGAAATCAAGATCCTGGACTTCGGGGACATCGAGCTCGAATCGAGCTTCCTCGTGCTCGGCCGCGATTGCGGGCGGGTGCGTCGGGTGCCGACCTACGGCTTCCTCATCCTGGGCGGCCCCTGGCCGATCGTCGTCGACACCGGCTACCGCGACAACGCGATCATGGAGACGCTGGGGATGCGCGGGCTCCAGTTCCACGAGAACATGATCGAGAACCAGCTCGCGCGCCACGGCGTGAAGATGGGCGACGTGCGCTATGTGCTGCACACCCATCTCCACATCGACCATGCCGGGAAGGACGACCATTTCCCGATGAACACGACGGTGCTGATCAACCGGCGGGAGCTCGAATATTCCGTCTCCGGCCTGATGCACCCGCAATATCCGAAGCCGGATATCATCCACCTCGTGGAACGGCTGCACACGCCGGGGGCGCTTCGGCTCGAAGACCTCGAGATCACCGGGATGATCGAACTTTTCCCCGGCCTCCGGCTCGAAGCGGCGGGGGCGCATACCGAAGGATCGATGAACGTCCATGTCGACACGGCCGAGGGCCTCGCGATCATCTGCGGCGACGTGATCTACGACTTCCAGGACCAGATCATCGAGCCCTACCATTCCTTCGGGCCGGAGGAATATCAGACCACCGGCAACCACGGCGGCTCCAAGCGCGGCGAGAAGGCGGCGATCCGGAAGCTCATGTACTCCGGCGCGAAGTTCCTCCTGCCGGTCCATGACAAGCCGGCCAAGGTGGAGCGCGGCGAGGTCGTCGGCCGGCTCGACATGGCGGTGCCCGGCCCGGTCTCCCAGACCGTGCGGCGGCGCGACTGGTTCCCGATGTGAGGAGGCCGTCATGGCACATGAGGCGCTCGACCCCGCCTTCCGGCGGCTGATCGACGAGCACGCGCCGGTCCGCCAGATCGGCTCGGGCTTCATCTTCACCGAGGGGCCGATCTGGCACCCGGCGGAGCAGTATCTCCTCTTCTCCGACATGCCGGGGGACACGCGGCGGCGCTGGGACCGCGCCGGGGTGCGCGAGGTCATGAAGCCCTCCAACAAGGGCAACGGCATGACCTATGACGCGGAGCTGAACCTCCTCGTCTGCGAGCATTCGACGTCGAGCGTGGCGCGGTTCCGCCCCGATGGAACGCGCGAGGTTCTGGCGACCCATTTCGAGGGGAAGGAGCTCAACTCCCCGAACGACATCTGCGTGAAGTCGGACGGCTCGATCTGGTTCACCGACCCTTGGTACGGGCGGATGCCGCATTACGGCGTGGAGCGGCCGCGGCAGCTCGGCTGGCAGGGCGTCTTCCGCATCCCGGCGGGGGCGCGGCCGGGCGCGGAGCCGGAACTGATGGTGGACCGCTACACATTCGGCCAGCCGAACGGGCTCTGCTTCTGCCCGGACGAGTCGAAGCTTTATGTGAACGACACCGAGCAGGCGAACATCCGCGTCTACAAGGTCGGCCCGAACGGCAAGCTGACGGACGGGCGGATCTTCGCCTCCGGCATCCGCGACAGCCTGAAGCCGGGCCTGCCGGACGGGATGAAATGCGACGCCGAGGGGAACGTCTGGCTGACGGCGCCGGGCGGGCTCTGGGTCTACAATCCCGAGGGGAAGCTGATCGGCAAGGTCTCGATCCCGGAGATGGCGGCGAACCTCCACTGGGGCGGGGCGGACTGGCGGACGCTCTTCGTCTGCGCCACCACCTCGGTCTATGCAGTCGAGACGAAGATCGGGCCGCGGAACGAGCCCTTCATGCGGTCGCGGCCGGCCGCGGCGCCCGCCGCCGCGTCGTCCTCCTCGGCGCCGGCGGGCGGCGCGCTCTTGCTCGACCCGTCGCGCTGCGCCCTCGTCATCCAGGACATGCAGAACGACGTGGTGATGGAGGGCGGCGCCTTCGCCTCCTCCGGCTCCCCCGCCCATTGCCGCGAGCAGGACGCGATCGCCAACGCGGCGCGCCTCGCCGCCGCCTGCCGGGCGCGGGGCGTGCCGGTGATCCATGTCTGGTTCCTCGTCCCGCCCGGCGCGCGGGGGGTGACGATGAACGCCCCGCTCTTCGAGGGCCTGCAGGAGGCGGGCGCGATGGTGCGCGGCACCTGGGGAGCGCAGCCGGTTCCCGCCCTCGAGCCGCAGGAGGGGGATTTCATCGTCGAGAAGACGCGGATGTCCGCCTGGGAGGGCACCAACCTCGAAACCATCCTGAAGGCCGAGGGCCGGGACGTCATCATCGAGACCGGCGCCTGGACCAACATGTCCATCGAGCACACGGCCCGGACCGGCGCCGACAAGGGCTATGTGATGGTGATCCCCGAGGATTGCTGCTCTACGATGAACGCCGACTGGCATCGCGCCTCGATCGACTACGCGATGCAGAACGTCGCGCTGGTGACGAAGGCCGACGAGGTGATCGCGGCGCTTCGCTGACTTCGCGCCGGCCGTGATGGGCGGCCGCGCGAAGGGCCGCGCCCGGCGCGAGGGGGCGCCGGGCGCGGCCGACAAGGATTTGGCCGGGACATGGCTCGACCATCCCGGCGAGGGCCGCTTGTGATCGGCGCTTGATCCCCGGGCCTCGAACGCGGGCCGGGCGGCCCGAGACATTGGCGGCGCGCCTTCTCGGGAGGGCCGGACGCGGCCTCGTCCAGTCGCCCGGGCGCGAGGCGAATGGCGCGCCTAAACGCCGTTCTCCGACCCCATCTTCGCCAGCGCGGCCTTGAGGTCCGCTGGCGGCTCCGGGAACCGGTCGGAGAGGGTTTCCGCCTCGGCGATGCGGTCCACGCGGAAATGCCGCTCGGCGCCGCGCAACTCGCAATGGGCGACCAGCGTCCAGACCGCGCGCCAGCGGAGGAGCGCGAAGGGGTGGATCACCCGCGCCGTCTCAGCGCCCGCCTCGTCGCGGTAGAGGATGCGGAGCTTTCGCCGCTCCTCCGCCGCGCGGCGGACCTGGAGATGGAGCGCGCGGCCCGACGGCTCCTCGGTCAGCGGCGCGCCGTAGGGGGAGCGGTCGGCGCGGCGGAGGCCGGCCTCGTCCAGCACCGCCCGCAGCTTCGCCTCGGCCCGCTTCGCGGCCCTGGCCAGTTCGTCATCGGTGAAGGCCCGCGTCATGCGGAGCCCGACCAGAAGCGCCAGAACCTCTTCGGCATCGAACATCAGCGGGGGCATGTCCCAACCGGGGGCGAGGCGGAAGCCGACGCCGGCTTCCCCGTCGATCGGCGCGCCGGCGGCCCGGAGCGCGTCCACGTCGCGGTAGATCGTCCGCGGCGAGACCTCGAGCTCTTCGGCGAGCTGCGCGGCGGTGACGGCGAGGCGCCGCCCGCGGAGCTGCTCGGCCAGCCGGAAGAGCCGCTCCGCGCGCCGCATCAGGCCGCCGAGACCACGGGAAGGTGGCGCATCTCGACGCTCGCGCCGTCGATCGCGCGGGCGAAGGCGGTGGCGCCGAGGGCCGGGCCGAAGGCCGAGGCCGCCGCCTTCGCCGCCGCCTCGCTCTCCCACCAGACGAGATCGGCGAACCAGCCCTCGCCCTCGTCGACGAGGAGCCGGCCGCGGAAGCCGGGCTGCCGCGCCGCCCATTCGGAGACCAGCGGCGCGGCGGCGCGGAAGGCGGCCGGATCGGCGCCCGCGGCGAGGCGGAAGCGGACGGTTTCGAGGCAGGCGGCGTTCATCTGGGCGTTCATCGAAAATCCTCCCGGATCATCGCGGCGGATCGGCCGCGAGAAAAGGGGTCGCACAGGGCTCCT
>CALFYQ010000401.1 GCA_937952085.1 uncultured Paracoccaceae bacterium
CCGGCCGAGCAGCCCCTCGCCGACCAGCACGCGCACCACCGCGCCGGTTCCCGAGACCTTGTCGCTGGCCTCCACCCCGTCCGCGCCTTCGAGCACCACGGCGGCGACCCGGTCGGGCTCCAGGCTCTGGACATAGCCCTTCTGCCCGCCGGCGAACTCCAGCAGTTCGTCCAGCCGCGCACCGGGGAGGCCCGAGAGGAAGGCGACGCCGTCGGCGATCTCCTCCACCCGGCCGAACCGCTCCACCCCGACGCCAAGCTCGGCGCGGGCGACGGCGCCTTTGGCGCGGGCGAGCCAGGCCTCGGCGTCAGCCATCGCGGGCGATCTCCTTCCGCATCCGGGCGAGCCCATCGCGCCAGGAATTCGAGAGCGTCAGATGCGCGCCGGAAATCTCCACCCCTGCGACAAGCTCCGGCTCCGCGCGAAAGGCGATGGGCGCGGCGGCGCCGAGCGCGCCTTCGAGCCGTGCGCGCGCAGCTTCCGCCTCCTCGGGGGGCAGCGGCGAAGCGGTCGAAACGGTCAGCCCGCCATCGGCGGCGAGCGCCGCGCGGTCCGCCTCCGGCAACGCGCCGAGCTTTGCGGCGAGCCCGTCGAGCGCCGCGGCGCGGAGCGCCGGCCCCTCCATCTCCCGCCCGAGCCGCGCCGCCATCTCGGCCGCGAGATCGGCGGCATGGGCGTAAAGCGCCGTCTCCGCCGCCGCGCGCTCGGCGGCGATCCGCGCCTTCGCCGCCGCCTCGGCCCGCGCCGCCTCCTCCCGCGCCGCCGCGAGGATACGCGCGCGCTCCGCCTCGCCGGCCTCCGCCGCCGCCTTCAGCGCCGCCTGCCGTTCCTCGGCGATCTTCTCGCGCTCCGCCGTCAGGTCCGCGCGGAGCGCCTCGGCCGCCGCCTTCGCCTCCGCCGCCTCCGCCATCACCCGCGCCGTCTCCGCCCGCCGCGCCGCGATGGCCTCGGCCAGCGGCCGCCAGAGGAGCCGCGACAGGAGCCAGATCAGGACCGCGACATTGACGGTCTGAAAGGCCAGCGTGGACCAGTCCAGCGACATCAGGGGATGAGCGGGTTCGCGAAGAGGAGGAGGAGCGCGATGACGAGGCAGTAGATCGCCGTCGTCTCGATCATCGCGAGGCCGACGAAGAGCGTGCGGGAGATCGTGTTGGCGGCTTCGGGCTGCCTTGCAATGGCCTCCATCGCGGCGGCGACCGCCCGGCCCTCGCCGAGCGCCGGGCCGAGCGCGCCGAAGGAGACCGCGAAGGCGGCGCCGAGAATGGAGGCAATGGAGATCCAGTCCATGGTTCAATCCGTCTTCTTCTGATGGGGTTCGGAGGCTTCCGCGACCGTCGCGGCGATGAAGACCATCGCCAGAACCGCGAAGATGTAGGCCTGCACGAGGCCGGTCAGCAGATCGAGCGCCATGAAGGGGATCGGCGCGATCAGCCCGGCCAGCGAGAGCACGATGCCGATGACGAAGACCCCGCTCATGATGTTTCCGAAAAGCCGGACGAGGAGCGAGAAGGTCCGCGTGATCGTCTCGACGAAGTTGAGCGGGATCATCAGCGGCGACGGCGTCGCGAAGCTGCCGAGATAGCCCCGCACCCCGCCCGCCTTCACGCCGAAGAAGATCACCGCGACGAAGACGAGAAGCGCCAGCGCCGCGTCGGTCGCGAGCGCCGCGGTCGGCGGCTCGACGCCGGGGATGAGCGACGACCAGTTGGCGGCGAGGATGAAGAGGAAGAGCCCGCCGACGAAGGCGCGGTAGGGGCCGGGCTCGGTCTGCATCGTGTCGCGGATCTGCCCGTCGAGGATGTCGGCGATCAGCTCGGCGGCGGACTGCACCGGCGACGGGTCCCGCCGCAGCCGCCGCTTCAGCGCCCAGGAGCCGAGGACGAGCGCCGCCATGATCCCCCAGGTGACGACCACCGGCTCGGCCACCGGAACCGGGCCGATATGGAAGAGGACGGCGCTCTCGAGCGGGGATTTCACGAGGCGCCCTCCGCCCGCCGCGCCAGACGCATCTCCCAGGCCCGGCCGACGGCGAGCCCCGCCGCGCCGCCAAGAAGCGGCCCCGGGCCGATCAGCGCCGCGCCGACGAGGAACCCGGCGGTGACGGCGAAGCGGAGCGCCTTCAGCCCGAGCGCCCGCCCCGCGCCCTCCCCCGAAACCAGCTGCTCCGCGCCGATCCGCAGCGCGCGGAAATGGAGCCGTCCGACCATCACGCCGAGCGGCAGGGCGAGGAGAATGAGCAGCGCGTCGGTCACTGCTGACGCATCCATCGCCAGCCGAGCCAGCCGCCGAGCCCGACGCCGAGCATGAGGAGCGGCGCGGACCAGAAAATGCCGCTGCCGAGGCTCCGGTCGATCCAGCGGCCGAGGAAAAGCCCGCCCAGTGTCGGCGTCACGATCAGCCAGCCGAGGACGCCGATCTGCGCGAGCCGCCGGGCGAGGGAGTCGCCGCCCTCCGCCTTCCAGCGCCGCTCCAGCTCCGCCCGCCGGCGCGCGGCCTCGGCCAGTTGCTCGTTCCCGCTCACGGCGCAGCCCCCGGCTTTCGCCCGGCGAGGCTCATCACGATCTGCCGGATCGCCGCGAGCTGGAGCCGCGTCACGTCCACGTGCTCGGCCCGCGCCTCGTCCTCCTCCGCGCGGAACCGGGCCAGCACGTCGTCGGAGAGGGTTTCGAGATCGTCCCCCGTCACCGCCTCCCGCGTCGCGAGGCGGATCTCGTCGCCGGATACGGTGAGCGCCCCACCCCGCACCGCGGCGTGTCGGCGAGCGCCATCGGCATTCGTCCAGCTCGCCACGGAAACCGCGAGTTCGGTGAGGAAATCGGCATGGCCCGGCAGGACGCCGAAGCGGCCCGAGGCGTCCTCCGCCGCAAAGGCGCGGACGCCCTCCTCTTCCACCGAAACCGCCAGCGGGGTGACGATGACGAGCTTCACGCCGCCTTCGCGCCGGCCTTGCCGGCGGCCTCCTTCTCGCGCGCCTCGTCGATGCCGCCGACCATGTAGAGCGAGCTTTCCGCCCAGTCGTCCGCCTCGCCTTCAAGGATCACCTTGCACCCGGCCAGCGTCTCTTCGCGGGAGACGGAACGGCCCGGCTGGCCGGTGAAGCTCTCCGTCACCGCGAAGGGCTGAGTGAGAAACCGCTGGAGCCGGCGGGCCCGCTTCACCGTCAGCCGGTCCGCCGTCGAAAGTTCCTCCGCGCCGAGAAGCGCGATGATGTCCTGCAATTCCCGGAACCGGGCGAGGACGGCGCGCGCCTCGCCGGCGAGGCGGTAATGCTCCTCCCCCACCACTTCGGGATCGAGGAGGAGCGAGGAGGAGGCGAGCGGGTCCACCGCCGGATAGAACCCCTCCGCCGCGAGGGCGCGGGAGAGGACGATGGCGCTGTCCATGTGCGAGGAAAGCGCGGTCACGGCCGGGTCGGTGAAATCGTCGGCCGGGACGTAGACCGCCTGGATCGCCGTCACCGCCGCGCCGGCGACGGAGGCGATCCGCTCCTGCAAGGCCGCCACCTCGGAGGCGAGGGTCGGCTGGTAGCCGACGCGGGAGGGAAGCCGGCCGAGAAGCCCCGAAATCTCGCTCCCCGCCTGAACGAAGCGAAAGACGTTGTCCATCAGGAGGAGCACGTTGCGGTGCGCCCGGTCGCGGAAATCCTCAGCGATGGCGAGGGCCGTCATCGGCACGCGCCAGCGCGCGCCCGGCGGCTCGTTCATCTGGCCATAGATCAGCGCGGTGCGGGCGATGACGCCGGAGGCGGTCATGTCCGAGAGCATCTCCTGCCCCTCGCGGGAACGTTCGCCGACGCCGGCGAAGATCGAGATGCCCTGGTACTTCTCCACCATGGCGTGGATGAGCTCCATCACCAGCACGGTCTTGCCGACGCCGGCGCCGCCGAACATCGCCGCCTTGCCGCCGCGGGCGAGCGGCAGGAGGAGGTCGATCACCTTGATCCCGGTCTCGAAGACGGAAACGCCGGAGGTCGCCCGGTCGAAGGCCGGCGGGGCGCCGTGGATCGGCCGGCGGGGCGTATCGGGCGGGAGCGGCTCGCCGCCGTCCCGCGGCGCGCCGGTCACGTCAAGAAGGCGGCCGAGCACTGCCTCGCCCACGGGCACGGTCAGCGGCCGGCCGTCTGAGGCGGCGCGCACGCCGCGGGCGAGGCCGGCCGTCGCCTGGAAGGCGATGGCGCGCGCCGTCCTCTCGTCGAGATGGCCGTGAACCTCGAGCGTCAGCGGGTGGTCGCCATCCCAGTCGAGGGCGACGAGCGCGCCGATCGGCGGCGGCCGCCCGACGAAGGCGATGTCGACCACCGGGCCGCGCACCGCGACGACAGTTCCACTATGCGTCTCAGCCGGGTCCATGCTCACAACACGTCCGCAGCGGGGCGCGACGGCGCCGGCATGGCTCCGCGGAGCGCCCGCACCGGCACCTTAGCGCCGTTGAAGGCGCGGCCGGAAGCGCCGGCTCACGCCTGCATCACATAGTCGCCGGGCGCGTCGGAGAGCGCCCGATAGCCCTTCCGCGCCGCGCCCATCGTCGGCGGCTTGACGGGCTCGCCGGAGCGCGCGGCGAGCCAGGCGGCGAAGGCCGGCCACCAGGAGCCTTCCTGCGGCGCAGTCTCCGCCAGCCACTGCTCCGGCGCGCGATAGGGGTCGCCGGCCCGCGCGGTGGAGATGCGGAAATGGCGGTGCTTGTGGCCGGGCTCGGAGACGATGCCGGCGTTGTGGCCGCCATTGGTGAGCGCGAAGGTGATCTCGGCGTCGGCCTGAAGGTGCAGCTTGTAGACCGAGCGCCAGGGCGCGACATGGTCCCATTCGGTGCCGACCGCGAAGATCGGCGGCCTGATGTCCGCCACCGCCACCGCATGGTCCCCCACCTTCAGCCGCCCCTCGGCGAAGTCGTTGTCGAGGAACAGCCGGCGGAGATATTCGGAATGCATCCGCGCCGGCATCCGCGTCGCGTCGGCGTTCCAGGCCATCAGGTCGGTCATCGGGGCCCGCTCGCCCATCAGGTATTCGCGCACGACGCGGGACCAGATGAGGTCGTTCGAGCGAAGCATGGTGAAGGCGCCGGCCATCTGCGAACTGTCGAGATAGCCGCGCTCGGCCATCATGTCCTCGAGGAAGGAGACCTGGCTCTCGTTGATGAAAAGCCGGATCTCGCCCGCCTCGGTGAAATCCGTCTGCGCCGCGAAGAGCGTCATCGTCGCAAGCCGGTCGTCCCCGTCCCGCCCCATCGCCGCCGCCGCGACGGAGAGAAGCGTGCCGCCGAGGCAATAGCCGACGGCGTGAACTTTCTCCGCCCCGGTGATCGCCGTCGCCGCGTCGAACGCCGCCATGACGCCGAGCGTGCGATAGTCGTCGAAGCCGATCTCCCGGTCCTCGCTCGTCGGGTTCTTCCAGGAGATCGCAAAGACGGTGAAGCCCTGGTCGACCAGATAGCGGATCAGCGAGTTCTCCGGCGAAAGGTCGAGGATGTAGTATTTCATGATCCAGGCCGGCGTGATCAGGATCGGTTCCGGCCGGACCGTCCCGGTCGTCGGCGCGTACTGGATGAGTTCGATCAGCCGGTTGCGATAGACCACCTTGCCCTTTGTCGCCGCCACCTCCCGGCCGACGCGAAACGCCTCCACCCCGGCCGGCTTCTCACCGCGGGCGAGGCGCGCGACATCCTCGAAATAGTTGCGAAGCCCGCGCGCGAGGTTCTCCCCGCGCTCGCTCAGCGTCCGGTCCAGCACTTCGGGGTTGGTCAGGATCCAGTTGGTCGGCGCGAAGATGTCGAGCGCCTGCCGCGCCATGAACTCGACGATCCGCTCGTTCGCCGGGGCGACGCCGCGCACGCCGGTCGTCGCGTTGTGCCACCATTGCTGGGTGAGGAGGAAGCTCTGCGCATAGAGGCTGTAGGGCCAGCGCGACCAGGCCTCGTAGGCGAAGCGCCGGTCCTGCGGCAAGGGCTCGATCGCGTCGACCCCGCCGGTCGGCGAGAAGGCGGTGGAGGCGAGGAAGCTCTGGAGCCGCGCCGCCTTCCGGCCCGCCTTCTCCACCAGATGGTTCCGCTTCTCCGGCGAGGCGGCGAGATGCAGCGCCCAGTCCATCCAGGCCTCGATCACCGCCGCGGGCGAGAGCCCGCCGGTGACCTGCGCCAGCGCGGCGTGGATCTGCTGGTCGAGCCCGGCCAGCAGCCGCTCCGCGCCCTCGGTTTCGCCCGGCGCGCCGAGAAATACCTGCTGCGCGTCCTTCATCCGCCCGACTCCTTCATCGCCGATCCGCTCCGCAGGCCTGGACCGGTTACGCGACGATCTTTCCCGCGGCGCAAACGAATCCGCGCGCCGCGGCGGCCCCGCGGTCGCCCGGGGCGGCCGCGCCGGGCCCGACAACCCAAATGATGTCGGGCGCTTGGCCCGATGAGTGCGGTGCGGCCGCGCGGCCCGCGGCGAATGCGCGCATCGGCCCCGGCATGCGCTGGCGCAGCACGGCCTTCAGATCCCGTTGACCGCGAGGAAGTCGGCGATCGCGTCGACGCAGGTCCGCCAGGCCGGCTCGTCGTCCACCAGGATGTGGTTCCGGCTCTCCAGCGGCAGGAACCGCGCGCCGGGAATTCCCTCGGCGAGCATCCGCCCCTGCTCGATCGGGATGCGCTGGTCCTGCGCCGAATGCAGCACCAGCGTCGGCGCCCGCACTTCGGCGAGCCGGGGCCGCACGTCGATCTCGCCGAAGGCCTGCTGGAACCGCGCCGCGTTCTTTGGCGAAGCGGTGTGGCGCTGGAAATCGTCGAACCAGGCCAGCGCCTCGGCCGGCGCGTCGGGCATGAATGTCTGCGAGAAGATGTGCCGATAGGCCGGGTTGTCGGCGCCCCAGCCGACCTCGGTCAGCCGGATCACCGCCTCGCGCCGCGCCTGCTCCTCCGGCCCCATGAGGCGCCGCCAGCCGGCCGCATAGCCGCCGAGCAGGATCAGCCCGGAGACGCGCTCCGGATGCCGCGCCGCATACTCGATGGAGACCGCCGCGCCCTGCGAGACGCCGAGAAGCGGGAAGCGTTCGAGCTCCAGCCGGTCCGCCACCGCCTCGAGATCGGCCACGAAGGCGTCGAAGCCGAGATCGTCCACCTCCCAGTCCGATAGGCCGCACCCCCGCTCGTCATAGCGGATGAAGGTGCGCGCCGCGGCGAGCGCGGCGAAGCTGCGGCCCCAGATCGGGCTCGACCAGTCGAGCTCCAGATGGTTCAGCCAGTTCGCCGCCTTCAGGAGCGGCGGGCCCTCGCCGACCACGGCATAGGCGATCTTCACCCCGTCCCGCGCCGCGCAATAGCCGATCCGCTGCGACTTCAGCGCCTGCGGCGGGGCCAGCGCCTCAGCGGCGCCCGGCCGCGGCGCCGCGGCCTCGCCTTCCGGGTCCTCCGCCCGCCAGAGCCGGCGCCATTTCTCCGCTTCGCCGGCGGCGAGCCCGGAATGCGAGGCCAGAAGACGGAGCGCCACGATCCGCGCCGTCCGCGCATCCTCCCGCTCGCCCTGGAGCCAGGCGTCGAACCGGTCGTCCCCGGCGCCGTCGAGCCCGTCGAACGGAGTCCGCTC
>CALFYQ010000402.1 GCA_937952085.1 uncultured Paracoccaceae bacterium
TCCCGGTCGAGCACCAGTACATCGTCACCGAGCCCGACCCGGCGCTGGTCGAATGGCGGAAGACGAACGGCGAGCACCCGGTCCTCCGCGACGCCGATGCGAAGTGGTATGTCCGCGAGGAGCGCGGCGGCTGGATCCTCGGCCCCTATGAGCAGGGCGCCCCGGCCCGGTTCGAATATTCGGTGCCCGAGAGCTTCCGCGCCGATCTCTTCCCGCTCGATCTCGAACGGATCGAGGCAGAGTACATGTCGATGATCCACCGGATCCCGACCTCGGAGAATGTCGGCCTCAAGGACGATTTCAACGGCCCGATCTGCTACACGCCCGACGGCAACCCGCTGGTCGGCGAGGCGCCGGGCCTCCGCAATGTCTGGCTCGCCGAGGGCTTCTCCTTCGGCATCACCGCGGCGGGCGGCACCGGCCATTACCTCGCGCAGATGATCGTCGGCGGCGAGGCCGAGATCGACATGGCCTCGCTCGACCCGCGCCGCTACGGGCCGTGGATGACGACCGAATACGCCGCCCGGAAGAACGAGGAATGCTATTCCCACGTCTTCATCCTGCATCACCCGGACGAGGAGCGGGAGGCCTGCCGGCCGCTTCGCACCTCCCCGGCCTATGACCGGCAGAAGGCGCTCGGCGCCCAGTTCGGCCAGGTGAACGGCTGGGAGCGGCCGAACTATTTCGCGCCCGAAGGCTTCGACGACCACGGCTCCCGCAGCTTCCGCCACGGCGGCTGGCGGCCCTACGCCGTGGCCGAGGCGGAGGCGATCCGCCAGGGCGTCGGCATGGTCGACGCCACCGCCTTCGCCAAGCACATCATGAAAGGGCCGGGCGCGGCCGCCTTCCTCGACTGGCATACCTGCAACAAGCTGCCGAAGGTCGGCCGCGTCAGCCTCACCTATGCGCTGACCGAGGCCGGCACCGTCCGCACCGAATACACCATCGCGCGGATGGCGGAGGACGTGTTCTACCTCGTCTCCGCCGGCGCCTGGGCCGCCTATGACGGCGATTTCCTCGCAAAGGCGGTGGAGGAGAAGGCGCCGGAGTTCGGCCCGATGTGGCTCGGCGACGTCACCACCCAGTACGGCGTCTTCGCCCTCGCCGGCCCGCGCACGCGCGACCTTCTGGCCAAGCTGATCCGCGATCCGGAGCCGGCGACGGCGCTCTCCAACAAGCGCTTCCCCTGGCTCGCGGCCCGCAACATCGAACTGATGATGGCGCCCGTCACGGCGCTTCGCGTCGCCTATACCGGCGAGCTCGGCTGGGAGCTTCACCACCCGATCGAGATGCAGAACTATCTCTTCGACCGGCTGATGGCGGCGGGCGAGCCGCTCGGGCTGAAGCTGGTCGGCGCGCGGGCGCAGAACTGGCTCCGGCAGGAGAAAAGCTATCGCGCCTTCGGGACAGAACTCGGCCGGGACGCGACGCCGCTCGAAGCCGGGCTCGACCGGTTTGTCGATCTCGCGAAGGACTTCGCCGGCAAGGCCGCGATGGTCGAGACGGGGGTGCGCGCGAAATGCGTGACGCTCCTGATCGACGGCCCGGCGGACGCCGACCCCTGGGGCCGCGAGGCGCTCTGGTCGGGCGGCGAGGTCGTCGGCCGGCTCACCTCCGGCGGCTGGGCCGCCGGGCTCGGCCGACAGATCGGCATGGGCTATGTGCGCCCCGCCCTCGCGGCGCCGGGCGTGAAGCTCGAGGTCCGGATGCTCGGAAAGCTCTGGCCCTGCGAGGTGGTGGAGGACAGCCCCTACGACCCGACCAACGCCCGCATCCGCGCCGACGGCTGAGGTCTAGAGGGGGCGGTTCGGTGGACCGGCGCGTCTGAGATGCGCCTTATCCACCCCTCCCGGCCCGTGTGACCAACACGGGCCGCGCCCGCCCCTCCCAGCGGGCGGGCGCCCCCCGGCCGTCACACGCGGCTCGGCCCGCGTTCGGGGCGACGAGATAAAACGCCCATGCCGGCCGGACCGGGCGCCCACCCAGGGGCGGTCGCGCCCCTCCGAAACCCGCTCGACCACGCGCCGGGCGATGGGCCCCGAAGGGTCCGCGAGCCCGGCGCGAAGCTCCCTCAGGCCGGACCGCGCCAGTCGATCGAGCAGATCTCCGCCGACTTGCCGTCAAAGTTCCAGACCCGGCCGAAATCCCGGAGCTTGGACTTGAGGCCGACGCCCACCGTCACCGTCGGGCCCATCCAGTAGCCGGTGTTCTCGATGGTCACGCCCTTCGCCGGGTCGGGGCCGGAGATCGGCTTCACCTGGCCGAAGACGGCCCGGCCGGCCGTCACCGTCCGCACCCCGTCCGCGTCCACCGAATAGGTCACCGGCTCCCGCCGCGAGCCGAGATAGTTCCCGACCAGCATGGTGAAGAGCCCGGTCGTGCCGCCGGCCTGGCCGGTCATCACCCGTTCGATCCCCTCGGCCTGCGCCGCGTCGGCCAGTTCGTCGAGATAGAGCGCCGCGGTCCAGTTGCCCTCCGACATCCGGCCGGGGATGTCGAGCAGCATGGCGAAGGCGAGGCCGCCGAGATCGCTGTCGCCCCAATGGCCCTCGTCGATCTTCACGCCGAGCCAAGCCTGGCAATAGCCCATCGAGGGCCGCGCCTGGCCGAGCGAGACGACGCAGGGGCAGAACACGTCGCAATTGCAGTTGAGCGCGAGCTCGCCGCGGATCCGCCAGTCCGGCGCGTCGACCTTCTTCATCCGTCCCTCCTCATGCCAGCGCCGCGGCGAGCGTCGCCGCCCCGGCCCCGATCAGCGCCGCGCCGGCCCAGCGGGCGGCGCCCTCTCCGAAGGGGAGCAGCCGCTCCCCGAGATGCCAGGCGGCCACCGCCGCCGCGAGCCAGAGGCTCATCGTTCCGAAGGCGAGCATCAGGAGCGCCGCCCCTGCGCAGCAGCCGAGGCAGTGGAGCCCGTGCCGCCAGCCGATCCGCGCCGCGCCCTCAAGGCCGGGCCGCCATTCCGCCATCAGGAAGGCCATCGGGCTCCGGCACTTCGAAAGGCAGCCCTTCCGCGCCGCGGAAAGCTGCCAGAGCCCGCCGGCGAGCATCAGCGCCCCGGCGGCCGCCGGCGCCGCCTGCGCCCCGCCGAATTCGAGGAGCCCCGCCGCGCGGAGCCCGAGCTGCGCCGCCGCCAGCGCCGCCGCCGCCCCGGCCCAGACCGCGAGCCAGCCGCCGAGAAAGGCGCCGAGACGGCCGCCGACCGGCCCGCCCTTCGCCTCGAGCGCGGCGAGATCGGCGTAGGTCGAGAGCGTCGCCGCGAGCGAGGGCGCGGCCATCGCCGCCATCATAGCCGCCCACATCGCCCAGAGCTCGAGCGCCAGCCGGGCCGAAAGCGAGAGTTCCGGAACCGGCGCCGCGCCGCCTTCGAGAAAGGCCCGACAGGCGGCGAAGATCCAGCTTTCGCTGTCCGCCGCCGCGCCGGCGAACAGGAGCCAGAGCGCGAGGCCGAGCGCCCCCGCCGCCGCCATCGCCTGCGCCCGCGGCTCCTCGAGCCGCCGCGCGGCCGCCTTCACGCCGCCTGCCATGCCGCCACATTCCCCGAGCCGCGCCGGAACGCAAGCGCGGGCGATGGACAGCGCCGCGCCGGCGCGCGAGAACCGCGGCCGAAGGAGCGAACATGGCCGAAGCGGAGACGCCGCCGATCGCGCGGCCCTGGGCGGTGCTGATCGGCCTGACGCTCGGCGTCGCCGTCACCAACGGCTTCGCGCGCTTCGCCTACGGGTTGATCCTGCCGGCGATGCGGGCGGATCTCGGCTGGTCCTACGCAGAGGCGGGCTGGCTCAACACCGCGAACGCGCTCGGCTATGTCGCCGGGGCGCTGGCGACGCTGGCGCTCGTGCGCCGCCAGCCGGCCTCCCGTCTTTTCGCCTGGGGCATGGGGGGGACGGCGGTCTTCCTCCTCGCCACCGCCTTCGCCGAGAGCCTCGCGGCGCTGACGCTCCAGCGTGCGCTGACCGGCGCCTTCGCCGCCGCCGCCTTCACCTCGGGCGGCGCGCTTTCGGCGCTGATCTGGCGTGACGAGCCGCGGCGGAACGCCCTCGCCATCGCGCTCTATTTCGGGCTCGGCGGCGGGCTCGGGATGATCCTGCCGGGCGCGGTCCTCCCGTTCCTCTTCGCCGCCGAAGGGCCGGCGGCCTGGCCGCGCGTGGCGCGCATCACCGCGCCGAGCAGGTAGCCGATGGCCGACTGCTTGCCCGCGCGATAGTCCGCCACGGCGCGCGGCTCGGCCGCCAGCACCTCCGCGACGGTGGCGTCGAGCGTCGCGCTGCCGACCCGGCCCAGCCCCTCGCGCGCCACGATTGCCGCCGCGCTCTCGCCGTCGCGGTACATGAGCGCCAGGACGTCCTTGGCCGCGGCGCGGCCAAGGCTGCCACCGTCGACCAGGGCGACCAGCGACGCCAGCTCGGCGGCGGGCACGCGCTGCGC
>CALFYQ010000403.1 GCA_937952085.1 uncultured Paracoccaceae bacterium
GACGGCGCGGAGATCCTGCCCTTTTCCCATCTCGAAGGTGCGAAGGTCGCCGCCGGCGCCCGGATCGGCCCCTATGCCCGGCTCCGGCGCGGCGCCGATGTCGGCGTGGGCGCCCATGTCGGCAATTTCGTCGAGCTGAAATCCGCGCGGCTCGGCGCCGGGGCGAAGGCCAACCACCTCGCCTATCTCGGCGACGTGGCGGTCGGCGAGGGCGCCAATGTCGGCGCCGGGGTCGTCTTCGCGAATTATGACGGCGTATTCAAATACCGCAGCGAAGTTGGTGCCGGCGCCTTCGTCGGCTCCAACTCCACCATCATATCCCCGGTCTCCATCGGCGACGGCGCCTATGTCGCCGGCGGCGCGGTCGTGGCGGAGAGCGTCGAGCCCGGCGCGCTGGCGGTGGCGCGCGCCCCGCTTCAGCAAAAACCCGGCATCGGCGCCCGACTCGTGGCCCGGCTCAAGGCCATGAAGGCCGCCGGGAAGAAGAAGGAAGGAGCGATCTGATGTGCGGCATCATCGGCATCGTCGGCGAGCGCGAGGTCGCCCCGGACATCGTCGCCGCGCTGAAGCGGCTCGAATATCGCGGCTATGACAGCGCCGGCATCGCCACCGTCGACGCGGGTGCGATCCAGCGCCGCCGCGCCGTCGGCAAGCTCTCCGCCCTCTCCGCCCTCGTCGCCTCGGACCCGATCGCCGGCCGCATCGGCATCGGCCACACCCGTTGGGCGACCCATGGCGCGCCGACCGCCAGCAACGCGCACCCGCACCGCTCCGGCCGTGTCGCCGTCGTACACAACGGCATCATCGAGAACTTCCGCGCGCTTCGGGCCGAGCTGATCGCCGCCGGCCGCGTCTTCGAATCCGAGACCGACACCGAGACGATCTGCCAGCTCTGCGCCGACTTTCTCGACCGTGGCCTCGCGCCGAGCGAGGCCGCCGCCGCCACGCTCTCCCGGCTCGAAGGCGCCTTCGCGCTCTGCTTCCTCTTCGAGGGCGAGGCGGACCTGATGATCGCCGCGCGCCGCGGCTCCCCGCTCGCCATCGGCTATGGCGACGGCGAGATGTTCGTCGGCTCCGACGCCCTCGCCCTCGCCCCGCTCACCACCCGCATCGCCTATCTCGAAGAGGGCGACTGGGCGGAGATCCGCCGCTCCGGCGCCCGCGTCCATGACGCGAAGGGCGAGCCGGTGGACCGGCCGATCCGCAACGTGCAGGTGGAGAACGTCCTCGTCGACAAGGGCGAGTATCGCCACTTCATGGCGAAGGAGATCCATGAGCAGCCGACGGTCTGCGGCTACGCCGTCGCCGCCTATGTGGACCCGGCCCGCCGCGCCGTCGACTCGCCGGCCGAGGCGCTCGACTGGCGGGCCATCGACCGCGTCGTCCTCGTCGCCTGCGGCACCGCCTATTACGCCTGCCATGTCGCGAAATACTGGTTCGAGAAGATCGCCCGCCTGCCGGTGGAGATCGAGGTCGCCTCGGAATTCCGCTACCGCGAGCCGCCGCTCGGCCCCGGCGCCGCGACGATCTTCGTCAGCCAGTCCGGCGAGACGGCCGACACGCTCGCCGCGCTCCGCTACGCCAGCGGCCGCTGCGCCGCGGTGATCGCCGCGGTGAACGTGCCGGAAAGCTCCATCGCCCGCGCCGCCGACGTGGTGCTGCCGATCCGCGCCGGCACCGAGATCGGCGTCGCCTCCACCAAGGCCTTCACCTGCCAGCTCGTCGCCCTCGCCGCCACTGCGATCCTCGCGGGGCGGAAGCGGGGCGCCATCGACGCGGCGGAGGAAAGCCGGCTTTGCGACCTTCTCGCCGAGACGCCGCGCCGCCTCGCCGAGGCGATCGCCGTCGAGCCCGAGATCGCCGCCCTCGCGCATGACATCGCCCAGGCGCGCGACGTGCTCTTCCTCGGCCGCGGGCTGATGTATCCCATCGCCCTCGAAGGCGCGCTGAAGCTGAAGGAGATCTCCTACATCCACGCCGAGGGCTACGCCGCCGGCGAGATGAAGCACGGCCCCATCGCGCTGATCGACCCGGCGACGCCGGTCGTCGTCATCGCGCCGAGCGACGGGCTCTTCGACAAGACCGTCTCGAACATGCAGGAAGTCATGGCCCGCGGCGGCCGCGTCGCTCTCCTCACCGACGAGGAAGGCGCCGCGAAAGGGGCCGACGGCGTCTGGCGCATCGTCTCGCTGCCGGCCGTCGACCCCTTCATCGCGCCCATCGTCTACGCCGCGCCGGCGCAGCTTCTCGCCTATCACGCCGCCGTCGCGAAAGGGACGGATGTGGACCAGCCGCGCAATCTCGCCAAATCGGTCACGGTCGAGTAGTCTCCACACCCAAACGGAACGAGGGCCGGCGGCGCCGGCGGGAACGGTCTATGCGGTTCGGATTGTGGGGCGCTGCGGCGCTGGCCGGCGCGATGGCGGCGGCGGGGTGCTCGTCGACGCAGAAGACGACGGCGGTGGGGCCGACGCCCTATGACCGCACGGTCGTCGAAGACTGCTACACGGTCGATCTCTTCACCGTCGCCAAGGTGGAGACGCCGGGCAAGGACGTGCCCTCGGAATGGGCGGGCTTCTCCGGCAAGTGGGGCAGCGCCGCCTGGGACGGCAAGTGGTGCCATGACCTCTACGTCCTGAAGATCGCCCCGACCGGCGAGGCGGAGGTGATGGACCTCCACGCGCCTTACGACCCGTGGAACAAGCCGGCCACCGCCTTCCGCCGCAAGGCGTTCTTCACGAAGGACAATCGCCTTCGCGTCTCCTACGGCGCGGTGATCGTCGAATACTGGCTGGAGAACGGCCGGCTCTACGGCCTTCGCAAGGAAGGCTCGGGCGAGCTTCGCATCGCCATGCTGCCGCGGGTGAACTCCAAGCTGTGACGCCAGAGGCCGCCCTCGCCGAGCTTCGCCAAGGCGCCGATTCCGGCAAGGCGGCGGAGATGGCCGCCTATCACAAGGCGCCGCGGGTCTATCTCGGCGTCTCGAACCCCGCCATCGCCGCGCGCGTCGCCGCATGGCGCGCCGCGCTCGACCTGCCCGGCCGCACCGAGCTCGCCGCCGGACTCTGGGAGACGGATATCCACGAGGCCCGCGTCGCCGCGGCGAAGCTTCTCACGCAGGCGCGGATGGCGGATGACGAGCCGGTCTGGCGCCTCGTCGCCTCCTGGGTTCCGCGGCTCGACGCCTGGGCCCTCGCCGACCATGCCGCCGACGCCGGCTCCCGCCGCATCGCCGCGGCGCCCGCCCGGCTCGACGAGGTTGAGGAATGGACCGGGAGCGGGAACATGTGGGCCCGCCGCGCCGCCCTCACCTTCACGCTCCACCTCGCCAAGCTGAACCACCCCGGCCCCGAGGATCGCGCCCGGCGGGAGCGTGTGCTCGGCTGGGCGGCCGGCTATGTCGCCGACCGGGAATGGTTCATCCAGAAGGCGGTCTCATGGTGGCTCCGCACCCTCTCCAAGCGGGAGCCGGAGCGGGTGCGCGCCTTTCTCGAGGCGCACGGGGCGCGCATGAAAGCCTTCGCGCGGAAGGACGCCGCGCGCCTTCTCTGAGCGGGATCAGACCGATCCGTCGTCTGCGATCCTGAGCCCGCCGGATAGCAGCGGGTCGCTCACCTTCCGGGTCATCGTGCTGATCCTCGATCGCGCGGGATCGATCTTCATGGGGTTGAGCGAAAGTCTCGCTCCACCCTGCGCGCCGTCGAGCGCGCTCTCGTCCAGTTCGACGGCGCTCGCCTCGGTGATCTTGTCAGCCTTGTCGACCGACACCGAATCACGGCGCCGCGGAAGCGCGTCGCCCGACATCATGGTTGACGTGAGAGGTGCGCCGGCCGAATGCCGTTTCGCACGCGATGAAAGGGCCCGCCGCCAAGCCGCGGGCCCCGTCCGGCCGCACGGCTCAGACCGAACCGTCTCCGGTGAGCGTCCGGGTCGCCGTCGTCTGGATCGAAGTCTTGGTGATCTTGATCGTCGGGTCGCTGAACTTGAACGCGAAATCGTAGGTCGCGCCGCCCTGCGCCCGATCCAGCGCGCCTTCGTCGAGTTCGACCGCGCTCGCCTTCGTGGATTCGTCCGTCGTCTTGCCGGCCATGGGGGATCTCCGACTTGTCCGGGCGCCCGAACGCTGCGCCCATTCACCAAGATTAGCCCGCGCCGGCGGAACCGTCAGGATTTTTCTCACACGCTTTCGCAGGGCCCCCGCCGACATTTGTAAGGTTATTTGTAATCAAAGGCTTGATACGCCTATCAACCTTGATACGCGCGTCAGAACCGCTCGACCCCGAGCCGAAGGAGCCGCGCCGAAGGCGCCGCCGCCGCCATCTCCGCCGCCGTCGCCGAGACGGGGCCAAAGGCCCCGGCCAGCGCCGTAACCACGCCTGTCTCCCGCGCCGCCCGGTTGAAGCGTTCCGCCGGCGCCCCGTCCGCCGCCCGCGGCGCCGCCGGCCGCACCAGCCCCGCGATCAGCAGGCAATCGAGCGCGTTCCTGAGGTCGGCGAGCCCCAGGGGCGCCTCCGCCGCGATCTCTGCGAAGGCGCGCGGCCCCTCCGAAAGCGCCGCCATCAGGCGCCGCGCCGCTTCGTTGTCGAAGCGAAGCCGCCCGGCCGGACCGGCATGTTCGAGCGGCGCCTCGGGCCCCGCCGCCGCGGCGAGCCAGAGCGCGTCCCGCGCCTCCGGGTCCGCTGCGGCGTCCCGCACATAAAGGTCCACCCGGAACGACGCATCGCGAAAGAGGTCCACCATCCCGTCCCGCTCCGCCTCGGGAACGCGGGCGAGCGCCTCCCGCTGCGCGCGGCGGAGCGTCAGGTCCGGCCGGATCCGGTCGAATCCGGCCTGCCCGGCGTAGCGGAGCCCCCGCGCCGCCGCCATCGCCATCGCCTCGACAGACCAGAGCGGCGCCCAGCCCTCGCTCAACCATTCATGCGGGAAATAGGCCTCGGGCGCCTCGCCGCGTAGCTTCCTCAGCCATTCGACCAGCCCGGTCGGGACGGATCCGAGCGCCGTTCCGCCGAGCGCCTCCACCGCCGCCAGCGCCGCGTCGAACCGCTCCACCGGCCCGCCTTCCGCCCCCGCCGCGAAGGCGACGAGCGCGCGGCGAAGCGCCATCCGCCCGGCCCAGCCCGGCATCGCGTTGTATCCGACCGCGAAGACCCCGCCCGGCGCCAGCCGCGCCGCCGCGAGGTCGAAGAGCGCCGCCCGCGCCGCCGGCGAGACCCAGGCCAGCACCCCTTGCGCCGTCACGAAGTCGCAATCCGCCGCGCCGCCCGTCGCCGCTTCGAAGGTCGCCGCCCGCAACGTCAGGTTCTTCGGTCGCCCCGGAAAGGCGAGGCCGCGCGCGACATGCGCCTCCGCCCCGTCGATCCCCTCGAACGCCGCCTCCGGATGCGCCGCCGCCGAGGCGGCGAGGCCGATCCCGTCGCCGCAGCCGAGGTCGAGCAGCCGGAACCGCCGCAGCGAGGGCGGCCGCAGCCCCGCCAGCGCCATCGCCCCGGCGATCCAGGCCGGCGCCGTCCGCGATTCGAAATGCGCCGGGTAGGCGATCTCGCTCATGTAGCCGTCGAGCCGGTTCGCCATCCCCGCCCTTCCCGCAGCGTGCGTTTCCTCGCGCGGCTTGCCCGCCAGATCTGCTATGTTTCCCCAAATTGCGCGGCCGCGGGAGGGGCCGGCGATGTCCCAGTCGATCTTCCGCCAGGCCGCGCTGGACCGGCTCGCCTCTCCCGAGCGGCTGGACCGTCCGGCTCGGTTGGTCGGCGCGCCCGCGAAGCTGATCCTTCTCGCCGTCCTCCTCGGCGTCGGCGCGGCCGGGGCCTTCGCCGTCACCGCCCGGGCGCCCGTCACCATCTCCGCCGAGGGCGTGCTGATCGACCGCGGCGGCCTTGTCGAGGTGGCGGCGGATCGCGGCGGAAGGATCGAGCGGCTCTCCCTCTCCCCCGGCGCGCTGGTCGAGGCCGGCGCCGTCGTCGCCACGCTCAGCCAGGCCGAACTGAAGCGGGAGCTCGAGGCCGCCGAGGCGCGGCGGGACGACGCGCGCGCCCGCCTCTCCCGCTTCCGAGCCTTCCACGCCGAGCAGGCCGCGCGCGAGACCCGCGCCGACGAGGCCCGGAAGGAGACGATCGGCCGCGCGCTCGACGTGCTTCGCGACCGGGTGAAGCTGCTGGACGAGCGCGCCGAGAAGACGCGGGAGCTGTTCGAGCGGCAGGTCGTCGTTCGCGACCGGCTGATCGAGACCGAGGTCGCCGCCACCGACGCGCGGGAGCGGATCTCGGTGCTGGAGGAGGAGGCGCTCCGCCTCGACCTCGCCGCGGTGGAGCGCGACAGCGAGCGGCGGATCGCCGAACTGGACGAGAGCCTGAAGGTCGAGGAGGCGGAGCGCGAGGCGGAGCGCCTCCGCGCCCGGCTCGACGAAAGCCTGGTGATCCGCGCCCAGCGGGCCGGCCGCGTCGTCGAGGTGAAGGTGAACGAGGGGGACGTGATCGGCGCCGGCGCCGCCCTCGCAACGCTCGCCCCGCCGGGCGGCGGCGAGCTCGAAGCGGTGCTCTACGCCGCGCCCGGCGAAGGCAAGCGGATCGAGGCCGGGATGCGCGCCGAGAGCTCCC
>CALFYQ010000404.1 GCA_937952085.1 uncultured Paracoccaceae bacterium
GAAGATGGGCGAGATCGTCGCGAAGGACCGCGACAGCTACCAGTATCTCGTCGAGTCGATCCGCCGCTTCCCGGACCAGGAAACCTTCGCCGGCATGATCCGGGAGGCCGGCTTCTCCCGCGTCGCCTACCGGAACCAGACGCTCGGCGTCGCCGCGATCCATTCGGGCTGGCGGCTCTGATGATCCGGTTCCTGCTGGAGGCCGGGCCCAATCTCTGGCGGCTCTCTCGGGTCCTCGCCACGTTCCGCCGCACCGGCGCGCTCGACAAGATGATGGACGAGTTCGCGGCGCCGCCGCGGCTCCGCATCCCGGTGCAGATCGTCACCGCGCCGGGCCTCGTCCTCGGCAAGCGGGGGGACCCGTCGCTGCCGCCGCTGGCCCGCGCCATCGACGCGCTCGGCCCCGCTTACATCAAGTTCGGCCAGATCCTCTCGACCCGGCCGGACGTGGTGGGCGCCGAGCTTGCGCGGGATCTCCGCACCCTGCAGGACGCGCTGCCGCCCTTCCCGATGGAGGCCGCGCGCCGCGCCGTGCGGGAGGCGCTCGGCGCCGAGCCCGACGCGCTTTTCGCCGAGTTCGGCCCGCCCGTCGCCGCCGCCTCCATCGCGCAGGTCCACCCGGCGACGGATCGCGCCTCGGGCCGCAAGGTGGCGGTCAAGATACTCCGCCCCGGCGTCGAGCGGCGCTTCCGCAAGGACATCGCCGCCTTCTACATGATCGCCCGCGTCCTCGACTGGGTCGCGCCGCAGGCGAAGCGCCTCCGCCCCCGCGCCGTCGTCGCGCATTTCGAGGGCGTGGTGCTGGCGGAGATGGACCTCCGGCTCGAAGCCGCCTCGCTCTCCGAATTCGCCGACAACGTGAAGGACGACGAAGGCTTCCGCGTGCCGGAGGTGATCTGGCCGCTCTCCGACCGGCGGGTGATGACGGCCGGCTGGGTCGAGGGCCTGCCGATGGGGGACCCGGAGTCGCTCGCCGCCGCCGGGCACGACCTGCCGCGCCTCGCGGAGCGGCTGATCCAGGTCTTCCTCCGCCAGGCGCTGCGGGACGGGTTCTGGCACGCCGACATGCATCAGGGGAACCTCAAGGTCGCCCCGAACGGAGACATCCTCGCCCTCGATTTCGGCATCATGGGCCGGCTCGACCTGAAGACGCGGCGCTACTACGCCGAGATCCTGCTCGGCTTCCTGAAGCGGAACTACCGCCGCGTCGCCGAGGTGCATTTCGAGGCGGGCTACGTCCCGGCCGACAAGGACGTGGACCTCTTCGCCCAGGCGCTACGCTCCATCGGCGAGCCGATCTTCGGGCAGGACGCCTCGCATATCTCCATGGCCCGCCTCCTCGCCCATCTCTTCGAGGTGACGGAGCGGTTCGGCATGGCGACGCGCACCGAGCTGATCCTCCTCCAGCGCTCGATGGTGGTGGTCGAGGGCGTCGCCCGCTCGCTCGACCCGCAGGCGAACATCTGGCGCGCCGCCTCGCCGGTCGTGGAGGCCTGGATGCGCGGCAATCTCGGCCCCGGCGCCGCGCTCCGCGACGCGCGGGAGACGCTGGCGGCGCTGCAGAAGCTCGGGCCCCGCCTGCCGGAGCTGGTCGAGCGGCTCGGCCGCCTCGCCGACCCGGCGCCGGCGCCGCCGCGCCGCCGCCGGCCGCATCGCTGGCTCTGGTTCATTCTCGGCGCGGCGGCGGGGGCCGCCGGCGCCTGGATCGCACTCACGCAGTAGGGGCATTCGCATGAGCAAGCTGTTCGAACCTCTGGCCCTCGGCGCGCTGACGCTGCCGAACCGGATCCTCGTGGCGCCGATGTGCCAGTATTCCGCCGATGACGGCTCGGCGACCGACTGGCACCTCGTCCATCTCGGGCAACTCGCCGAGTCGGGCGCCGGGCTCCTCATTCTCGAAGCCACCGCGGTCAGCCCGGAAGGGCGCATCTCGCCCGACGATCTCGGCCTCTATTCCGACGCCAACGAGGCCGCGCTCGCCCGCGCGCTTGGAGTAGTCCGCGGGCTCTCCTCGATCCCCGTGGCGATCCAGCTCGGCCATGCCGGGCGGAAGGCCTCGTCGCAATCGCCGTTCCTCGGTGGCGCGCAGCTTCGCCCCGACGAGCCGGGCGGCTGGACCACGGTCGCCCCCTCCGCCGTGCCGCATGGCGAGGGCGACGTTCCGCCCGAGGCGCTCGACGAGGCCGGCCTCGCCAAGGTGAAGGCGGATTTCGTGAAGGCCGCCGAGCGCGCGGCGCGGATCGGCCTTCAGGGGATCGAGCTGCACCTCGCCCATGGCTATCTCCTTCACCAGTTCCTCTCGCCGCTCTCCAACAGGCGGAACGACCGCTATGGCGGCGACATCGAGGGCCGCGCCCGATTCCCGCTCGAAGTCTTCGAGGCGGTGCGCGCCGCGGTTCCGGCCGAAATTCCCGTCTGGGTCCGCGTCTCGGCGACCGACTGGGCCGATGGCGGGCTGGAGCCGGCCGAGATCGTCGAGGTCTCGAAGCGGCTCGAGGCGATGGGCTGCGCCGCGGTCCACGTCTCCTCGGGCGGTCTCGCCGCGAACCAGAAGATCCCGCTCGGCCCCGGCTACCAGGTGCACCTCGCCGAGGCGGTGAAGGCGGCGGTCTCGATCCCCGTGATCGCGGTCGGCCTCATCACCGACCCGGTGCAGGCCGAGGAGATCGTCGCCGGCGGCCGCGCCGACGCCGTCGCCCTCGCCCGCGCCCTCCTCTGGGATCCGCGCTGGCCCTGGCGCGCCGCCGCCAGGCTAGGCGCGAAAGTGGAGGGGCCGAAGCAGTACTGGCGCTCCGCCCCGGCCGGCACGGTGCCGCCCTTCAAGGGCTTCGCGCACGGCCAGCGGTAAGGGCGCGGTTCGCCTGAGACGTTCGCACGTCGCGAAAAAGGCCGCGCCCGACCCTCGGTGGGCGCGACGTACGCTTGTGATCGACGGTTTATCCTCAAAGCCCCGGACGACAACTGAACGGCGCCCGACATCGCCAGCGCGCCCTCCCGCAGGGAGGGTCGGGCGCGGCGCGGGCTGGTCGCCCGGGCGAGACGTGGAGGGGGAGCCCCCTACCGCCGGAACCCCGCCAGCCAGGCTTCCATCGCCGCCCCGGCGATCCCGCGCGATCTGGCGACGGCCGGCAGCGCCTCCGCCGCCTCCCGCCAGGCGGCGATCTTCGCCGGCAGCGCCAGCGGCCGGCCGAGCTCCGCCGCCAAAGCCTCGGCCATGCGGATCGTCACCGGATAGGCGAGATCCGCCATCGTCGGCGCCGCGCCGAGATGGAAGGGCGCAGGCTTCACCAGCTCCGCCAGCCGCGCGAAGGCGGCGTCGAGCCCCGCCAGCCCGGCGGAAACCGCCTCCGGCTCCGCCCGCCAGTCCCGCTTCACCAGCGGAAAGAGCGCGCGCGCCGCGGCCTCCACCCGGTTGTCGTGGAAATCGAGCAGCGCGCGGGCGGCGGCGCGGCCCCACTTGTCCCTTGGCAGCAGCGGCGGCGCTGGCGCCAGCTCCTCGATCAGTTCCAGTATGGCGTTCGAGCCGTGGAGCGGCCGCCCGTCGATCACCACGCCGGGCACCGAGCCGGCCGGCACGATGGCGCGATACTCCGCCGAACCGTAGCCGCCCGGCGGAACCCGCTCCTCGAAGGCCAGCCCCTTCCAGTCGAGCGCGATGCGGACCTTGGCGACGAAGGCCGAAACCTCGACGCCGTAGAGCGTGATCTCCACTCAGTCCTCCCCGCGCAGCGTCTTGAGGCCGATCCCCGCCGCGTCGAAGCCGCCATCGACGGCCAGCGCCTGCCCGGTCA
Organism: uncultured Paracoccaceae bacterium; assembly: GCA_937952085.1. GTDB lineage: Bacteria > Pseudomonadota > Alphaproteobacteria > Rhodobacterales > Rhodobacteraceae > Pikeienuella. The sequence continues at coordinate 3,792 of CALFYQ010000404.1, forward strand.
CGAAACTCGCTTCGGGCGAGCAGAGCCAGAAGATCGCCGCCGCCAGCTCCGCCTCG
>CALFYQ010000405.1 GCA_937952085.1 uncultured Paracoccaceae bacterium
CGCGAACGCCACCGGCGCGCCCGGCTTTCACGCCTTCCCGCCGCTGAAGGCCCAGGTGGAGCCCGAGAACGTGCTGATGATGGGCCTCCGCTCGGTGGACCCGGCGGAGAACCGGCGCATCGCCGAGACCGGCTTTCACGTGCGGGACATGCGGGCGATCGACGAGCACGGCGTCGTCGCCCCGCTCCGCGCCTTCCTCGACCGGGTGCGCCATGCGGGCGGCACGCTCCATGTCTCGCTCGACGTCGACTTTCTCGATCCCGGCATCGCCCCGGCCGTCGGCACCACGGTGCCGGGCGGCGCCACCTTCCGCGAGGCGCATCTCATCATGGAGATGGTGCATGATAGCGAACTCGCCAGCTCGCTCGACCTCGTGGAGCTCAACCCCTTCCTCGACGAGCGCGGCCGCACCGCCAAGCTGATGGTCGACCTCGCCGCCTCGCTTCTCGGCCGCAAGGTGCTCGACCGGATGACCCGGAGTTTCTGATGCAGAAAAAGCCGCTCCCCTCCTCGCTCGCCATGGTCCCCTTCGTCTCGGTGGACCACATGATGGAGATCGTGAACGGGATCGGCCCCGAGACGATGCTTCAGGAGCTGGCCGCCTATATCGAGGCGGACTTCCTGCGCTGGGAAAGCTTCGACAAGACGCCGCGCGTCGCCGCCCACTCCACCGAGGGCGTGATCGAGCTGATGCCGACTTCGGACGGTGAGAATTACGGCTTCAAATACGTGAACGGCCACCCGAAGAACATGCGGGAGGGCTACCAGACCGTCACCGCCTTCGGCGTCCTCTCGAACGTCGCGAACGGCTACCCGATCCTCCTCACCGAGATGACGATCCTCACCGCGCTCCGCACCGCGGCGACCTCGGCGATGGCGGCGAAGCATCTCGCGCCGAAGGGCGCGAAGACGATGGCGATGATCGGCGCCGGCGCGCAGTGCGAGTTCCAGGCGCTGGCCTTCCACGCGATCTGCGGGATCGAGGCGGTGCGGCTCTTCGACATCGACCCGAAGGCGACCGCGAAGGCGGCGCGAAACCTCGCCGGAACCGGCCTCCGCGTGACGACCTGCGCGACCAAGGAGGAGGTGATGGACGGGGCGGAGATCGTCACCACCTGCACTGCCGACAAGCAGTACGCCACGATCCTGACCGACAACATGGTCGGCCAGGGCATCCACATCAACGCGATCGGCGGCGACTGCCCGGGCAAGACCGAGCTTCACCGGGACATCCTGCTCCGCTCCTCGATCTTCGTCGAATACCCGCCTCAGACCCGGATCGAGGGGGAGATCCAGCAGCTCGACCCCGACCATGCGGTGACCGAACTCTGGCAGGTGATCGCCGGCAAGGCGCCGGGGCGGCGCGCCGCCTCCGAGATCACGCTCTTCGACAGCGTCGGCTTCGCCATCGAGGACTTCTCGGCGCTTCGCTACATCCGCGACCAGCTGGAGCGGACGGGCGCCTATGTCCTTCTCGACATGCTGGCCGACCCCGACGACCCACGGGACCTTTTCGGCATGGTGCGCCGGGCGAGATAGGCTCAGTCGCCTTCGAGACGGGCCTCGAAGCAGCGCTCGATCTCGGCCCAGTCGGGCGACCAGAGGCCGCGGCACTCGTCATAGGCCTCGATCATCCGCTCGCCGTCGAGCGGCCGCGAACGCACCGCGTTGAGCCGCCGCGCCACCGCCAGCGCGGCGTCGATCTGGTCCGCCACGCAATCGTCGAAGGCGGTCTTGTCGCTGCCGACCGTCATCCGGCAGAAGGCGTGCGAATCGCTCTGCTGTGCGTTGGCGGCGCCGGCCATGAGTGCGAGCGCGAGCGCCGGTCCGATCCGCGACACGCGGCCTCCCTTGTCCTCTCGGGGCGAGTCTGTCATGCGGGACGAGGCTTGTCATCTCGCCACGGAGGCCTCTTTGCTGGCGCACCCGATCCCCCACTATCTCGTCGACCGGTTCCGCGCCTGGCGCTCCGCTCGTTATGCGGATTCGCGGGCGTGGTACGCGCGACTGATGGCGGAGGGGCAGCGGCCGCGCGCCATGCTGATCGCCTGCTGCGACAGCCGGCTCGACACGGTGGCGATGTTCGGGGCCGAGCCGGGGGACCTTTTCGTCGTCCGCAACGTCGCCAACCTGATCCCGCCCTACGCGCCGGACGGCGCGAAGCACGGCACCTCGGCGGCGGTGGAATACGCCGTCGGCACGCTGAAGGTCGCCCATATCGTCGTGGTCGGGCATTCGCGCTGCGGCGGCGTCGAGGCCTGCCACGACATGTGCTCCGGCCGGGCCCCGGCGCTGGAGGAGGAGTCGAGCTTCATCGGCCGCTGGATGGACATCCTCCGCCCCGGCTTCGAGCGGGTGAAGCCCTCCGGCGACCGGGTGAAGGACCTGAAGGCGCTGGAGGAGCAGGCGGTGCGCGTCTCGCTCGAAAACCTCGCCTCCTTCCCCTTCGTGAAGGAAGCGGCGGAAAAGGGCCTCCTCACCCTCCACGGCGCCTGGATCGACATCGCGGAGGGCGAGATCTACGGCCTCGACCCGGCTTCGGACGCGTTCCGAAAGCTCTGAGGCGCAGCCTTTCAGTGTGAAATCCGGCCCAAGCGGCTGAAAATACAGGAAATAATTCGCCTATCGCACGCGATAGGCGCGAAGGGCGGCGCCCGACCCTGGGCGGGCGCCCGGCCCGTTCGCGGTCAGCGGTTTATCTCCAAAGCCGCGAACTCGGACCGAGCGGCTGGTAACATCGCCAACGCGCCCTCCCGGGGGGAGGGTCGGGCGCGGCCCGGGCTGGTCGCCCGAGCGAAACGGATGAGCGGCGGATGCCCAGCTCCGCCGGCCCGCGCCTTGCGAGCGGGCCTCGCCGCGCGTATATGCCGGGGTGAGAGATCGGCGCGGGCGAGTTCCTCGCCAACCCGGTCAGGTCCGGAAGGAAGCAGCCGCAACGAGTTTTGCTCGGGTCGCTGCCGGTCTCTCACCTTCTCCGCTTCCGGATCAGCAGCATCGCCATGTAGCCGCTCGCCGCGAGGCCGAGCAGCCAGAAGAGGCCGTGCGGAGGAAAGGCGTCGAGCGCCGCGCCGAGCGCCGGCGGCGAGACGAGGGAGCCGAGCCCGTAGGCCGACATGAAGGCCCCCGTCCCCCGCGCCAGCTCCGCGCCGGAATAGCGCGAGCCAAGCTCGTTCAGCGCGAAGGTATAGAGCCCCACCGTCAGCCCGCCCCAGAGCGCGGTGGCGATCCAGAGCGGCCATTCCGTCGCCGAAAGCGCCGGCAGCCCGAAGGCGGCGACGAGCGAGACGCCGGCGCAGAAGAAGAGGAGGCGCCGCCGGTCCAGCCGGTCCCCCAGCCAGCCCATCGGCACCTGCATCGCGACGTTCCCCGCCGCCACCAGCGCGACGAGGGTGAGCGCCGCCGCCTCCGGCTTGCCGAGCCGGAGCGACCAGACCGCGAGGAGCCCCATCGCCCCGGTCTCGATCAGCCCGAAGAGCGCGACCGCCCAGAGCACCGCCGGATCGGTGCGGAAGAACCGCACGACATCGCGCGGGGAGGAGCCGCTTCCGGCCGCCTCCGACGTGTCCGGCCGGTCCCCCCAGGCGAAGATCACCGGAGGAATGGCGAGAAGGCAGATCCCCGCCCCCGCGACGAAAGGCGCCCAGCCCTCCGTGCCGATCATCCGCAGCAGCAGCGGCCCGGCGAGGAAGCCGATGGAGAGGAAAAGCCCGTAGACGCCGATCATCAGCCCCCGCCGCTCCGGCGGCGCGGCGGAGATGATCCAGAGTTCCGAGGCGAAGAAGAGCGCCGCCGCGCCGAAGCCGAAGGCGAAGCGGAGGCCGATCCAGACATAGGGGTTCGGAACCAGCGGAAAGACGAGGAGGAGCGCCGACATCCCGACGCTCGCCGCCACCATCAGCACCGGCAGAGAGACGAAGCGCAGCGTCAGCGGCATGATCGGGCCGCCGGAGAGGATGGCGATGGCGGCCGAGGCGCCGGAGAGGCCGATCAGGAACCCCGAGGCGCCCATCCGCTCCAGCAGGATCGAGAAGAGCGGCAGCGAGAGCGAGAGCGAGAAGGCGAAGATCGAGATGGCGGCGATCGCCGCCGCCATGCCGCGAATCCGGCCCGGCGCGAGGGCGGCGCTCACAGGTGATCGACGTAGGAGCGGCCCTCGTCGTGATGGAAGAAGGGGGTCGGCCGCGCCTCGCCCGGCGCGCGGAGCCGCGCCTCCACCTCGGCCAGCACCACCTCGGTGATGAAGGGGAGGTCGAGCTTCCGCGCCTCGGCGAGGGTGAGCCAGCTCAGATGCGAAAGCTCGCCCGAGGCGCGGGCGAGATCGTCGAGATCGCCGTGGACGAGGTGCGACTCGGCGAGGAAGAACCGCGCGTCGAACCGGCGCGGCCGCCCCGGCGGGGTGATGGCGCGGAAGACGAAGCGGAGCCGGTCCGTCGCCGGCCGGAGCCCGGCGCCGAGGAAGCCGCCCCAGTCCGGCCCCATCCCTTCCGCGAGGCCGCGCGCCGCCTCGTCCGGCCCGCCGAGGGCGAGGCCGGTCTCCTCCCAGGTCTCGCGGAGGGCGGCGAGGGCGAGCGCGGCCGGCGGCACCGGCGGCTCGACCCGGGCCGAAAGCCGCTCCGCATCGTCCTTCGCCACCGAGAAA
>CALFYQ010000406.1 GCA_937952085.1 uncultured Paracoccaceae bacterium
TCCGAGCTCGACCGCGTTGAAGTGGGGCGCCGCGCCCGTCCGGAACACGAAGACCAGTTCATGCTTCGAGCGGTAGAGCGAGCCCATGCCCGCATTCGACTTGTTCCAGACGCAGAGGTTGAGGAGATCGCCGTAGACCTCGCGACCGACCGCCGCGACCTCCTCCATGTGGCGCCAGTCCATGCAGACGAAGTGGACCGCGCCCTCGCGCGAGACCGCCGAAGCGGCGCCAAGGGTCTCGCGGAGGAAGGCGCGGAACGCCGCTTCGCTCATCTCGCCCGAGGCCATGGCGAACTCGGCATGCCGGCCCTTTGCATTGGCGAAGCCGTTGATCGGCACGTTGTAGGGCGGATCGAGGAAGGCGGCGTCGATCAGGGCGCCGTCGCCGACGATACGCCGGAGGAAGTTCGGGTCTCGCCCGTCGCCGCAGCCGACCCGGTGCTCGCCGAGGATCCATATGTCGCCCTGCTTCGTGCGCGGCGTCTTCGGGACGGCGGGGACGATCTCGTCCTCGGGATCGTCGCCCTCGCCGAGGATCACGTCGATCTCGCCCGTGGCGAAGCCGGTGAGCGAGAGGTCGAGATCGATCTCGAGCGCGGAGAGCTCGCCGAGCTCGGCCTTCAGGAGATCGAGATCCCAGCCGGCGTTGAGCGCGATCTTGTTGTCGGCGAGCCGGAGCGCGCGCTTCCGCGCCTCGTCGAGGCCGCCGAGCTCGATCGTCGGAACCTCGTCGAGGCCCATCGCCTTGGCCGCGAGTAGCCGGCCATGGCCGGCGATGATCGTCCCCGCCTCGTCGACGAGGATCGGGTTGGCGAAGCCGAAGGCGCGGATCGAGGCGGCGATCTGCTCGACCTGCCGCTTCGGATGGGTGCGGGCGTTCCGCGGATCGGGGCGGATCTCGCCGGTCGGGCGGTAGCGGACGGCGAGACGCGCGCCGGTCTCGGGCGTATCGGGCGGCTGGTCTTCGGGCATCAAGCTTCCTCTAGGTCAGGTCCAATCCGGCGGCATATGGGGTGCGACGACCTGCCGCGCAAGATGTCGTATGCGGACTGGACTTCGGTACAACCACGAGCGTTGCTGACCCGCGCCCGGCCCCCCGGGCTCGTCCCGGTAGCGGCGGAGATTCTTCCGCGGCGGAACCGGGAGACGGACATGACCAGCATCGAAGAGACGAAGGCGGCAGCGCGGGAGACGGCGGCGGTCGAACCCAAGCCGGGCGCGCGCCGGGCGCGGAAGACGAAGGCCGAAGTGGACAGCAAAGCCGAGGCGCAGGCGGCGACGCCAAAGGCGCGGCGCGGTCGGAAGCCCAAGTCGGCGGAGGGGGTGGCGACGACCACGGCGGCGCCGGAGCCTGTCGCCGCCGCGCCCCGCCGCAGCAAGCTCGACCGTCTCGCGGCGCTGCTGACCCGACCCGAAGGCGCGAGCCTCACGGAGATGATGGCGGCGACCGGCTGGCAGGCCCATTCGGTCCGCGGGGCGATGGCCGGCTCGCTCCGGAAGCGCGGCCTCGTCCTCGGCTCGGCGAAGGACGAGGACGGCGTCCGCCGCTACCGGATCGAGGCGGGGTCGTGAGCGGTGCGGCGCTCGCCGCGGAGGTCGAGGCGCTTCGGCGCCTCGATCTCGACGGCCTCCGCGCGGCCTGGCGCGACCGCTGGGGCGCGCCGCCGAAGCTGCGCTCGGCCGAGCTGATGCGCCATCTCCTCGCCTGGCGGATCCAGGCCGAGGTCCTGGGCGGCCTCGACCGCGAGACCCGCCGCCGGCTCGCCGCGACGGGGCCGATCCGCGCCGAGGGGCTGGAGCTCGGTTGCGGCGCCATCCTGCGGCGGAACTGGAAGGGCGAGGCGGTCGAGGTCCATGTCGAGGCCGAGGGCTTCCGCTGGCGGGGCGATCTCTACCCGAGCCTCTCCGCGGCGGCGACCGCCATCGCCGGGGCGCGCTGGAACGGGCCCCGCTTCTTCGGCCTGAGGAAGGCGGGTGCGAAGGCTGGAAGGTCCACCGCATGACCCGGCCCGCGCCAAGACGCTGCGCGATCTACACAAGGAAGAGTTCCGAGGAGGGGCTGGAGCAGGCCTTCAACAGCCTCGACGCCCAGCGCGAGGCCTGCGCGGCCTATGTGAAGAGCCAGGCCAGCGAAGGCTGGAAGGCGCTCGCCGAGAACTACGACGACGGCGGCGTCTCCGGCGGCACGATGGAGCGGCCGGCGCTGAAGCGGCTTTTCGCCGCGATCGAGGCCGGGCGGGTCGACATCGTCGTCGTCTACAAGATCGACCGGCTGACCCGCTCGCTGGCCGACTTCGCCCGCATGGTGGAGATCTTTGACGCGAAGAACGTCAGCTTCGTCTCGGTGACCCAGGCCTTCAACACCACCAGCAGCATGGGCCGGCTGACCCTCAACGTCCTGCTCTCCTTCGCCCAGTTCGAGCGCGAGGTCACCGGCGAGCGGATCCGCGACAAGATCGCCGCCTCGAAGGCCAAGGGCATGTGGATGGGCGGCTGCCTGCCGCTCGGCTACGACGCGCCGGCCCCGGGCTCGCGCGCCCTCCGCGTTAACGAGGCCGAGGCCGCGACCGTGCGGAGCATCTTCGAGAGCTACCTCGAACTCGGCTCGGTCCATGAACTCGAACGGAAACTCGACCGGGACGGCGTGCGCTCAAAAGTCCGCATCGCGGCGAAGGGCCGAACTCTCGGCGGCGGGCCGTTCAGCCGCGGGGCGCTCTTCTACCTTCTTCGGAACCGGACCTATCTCGGCATGGTCGTGCATCGGGACCAGACCCATCCCGGGCAGCATGAGGCCATTGTCGCGGCTGATCTCTTCGAGGCGGTGCGGCGTCGGCTCGACGCGCAGGCGCGGCGGTCGGGGAAGGCGGCGACCTCCGCCAGGAATGGCCAGGCATCCAGCGCCTCACCTGCGCCGCTGGCCGGGCGCATCTTCGATGCAGTGGGGGCGCCGATGTCGCCGTCTTCATCGCGCGGCGCGCATGGAAAGACCTATCGCTACTACGTCTCCGCGCCCCTGCAGCGCGGCCGCCGCCGGGCCGGCGATCCGGATGATGGCGTCATCCGGCGCATCCCTGCCGCACCCTTCGAGGCGCGGCTCGCCGAGGTTCTGAGCCGTCTGCTCGGTTCGACACCGGGCGGCCCGCTCGATCCCATTCGAAGGGTCGAGGTCCATCGCGGCCATGTCCGGCTGACCCTGCCGGCGGCCCATCTGGCCGGCCTGCGCGCACGGCTCGAGCCGGACGAGATCGTCGAACGCGATCCCGCCGATCCGGCGCTCATCCACCTCACCGTTCCACTTCGCCTTGAGCTTCGCGGCGGCAGAACCTGGATCACCGGCGGCGGCGCGCCCGCGGCGCGGCCCGACCGCGTGCTGATCGCCGCGCTCCGCGAGGCGCGGGCGATGCTGCGCGCCGACCCGCGCGGGCTTCCCGTCATCGACGAGGCGCCCGGAAACACCTACCGCCGCCGGCTTCTCCGCCTCGCCTTCCTCGCGCCCGATCTCCAGCGCGCCATTCTCGATGGACGCCAGCCCCAGGGGCTCACGCTCTCGAAGCTGATGGAGTTGGACCTGCCGCTCGACTGGGACGAGCAGGCCCGAGTGGTCGCGGAGACGGCCGCGATCTGACCCGTTCGGCGGCCTAGGACCCAACTGTGGGATTCCCTGTTCCGCGCTTCCGATACCCTGTTCCGGGCGAAAAACTTCCCTGTTCCGCAGATTAAGTTCCCTGTTCTGCGCAATAACAGGGAATCCGGTTATTGTGACGGATAAGCCTCTGAAATTGCGCAGCTATTTGGAGCGAAGATCAGCCGAAACAGCCGGGCTCGGCCTGTTTGCGGCCCGAAAACGTGCAATTTCCCTGTTAATTCCCTGTTTTAGCGAAACTCCACCTTGCGGCGGACGGCCAGAGACCGCCGTCAGCAGGCGGGCGGAAAACCGGCGAAGGCGGGGATTCAGGCGCGCGGTCCGTGCGGAAAGAGGGCGCGGAAAGCCGCCTGTTTCGGCGGTTTGCAGGGTCGACCCTGAACCAGAGACCTGTGCGGGGGGTGGCTGGCGGAGCGGATGGGTCTGACGTCGAACCTTCTCCGCCTTCTAAGCCACTGTTTTCATTAGCCTCACTTGCGGTTCAAATGGGCTCCCGGCTCAAACGCGACTAGCCGCGAACCAAGCAGCTGAAGCCCTAACGGCCTGTTGCGAAACTTGATGACCCGTCCGCCGCCGCGCCGCGCAGCTACGACACGTTCTTCGCCAGATCGACGCCGATGATGGTCGCCGCGTTCATGGATGTCGTCCACCTGGAGCCTGTGCTTCGACACTGCGAGCTTGGCACATTGCGACGCCGTCGGTTGTGAGAGCGGCATCCACCCCATCTCCACCCGACAAATCGCTGCAATTGAGAGAACAGCTTAGAGAGCCTACGCAAGTAGTATTACGGCTAGCCGGCCGCGAAAGAACGAGACTCCTGCAGCGCCGAATTGCCTATGTCCCAGCGATGCCGCCGCGCTTCGGTTACAAATGCGCCAACCGAAGGTGCATGCGGCCGGCCGCGCACCGTCACGAGATTTACCCCGCGGACGACTTCCGGCTCGACGAGCGGCCGCGTCACCAGGCCCGGAACGGTGAGGGCGAATTCCGGGATCAAGGTGAAGCCCAGGCCGGCCATGACCATGCTCTGAATCCAGTCGTCCCGCTCGCTCTGGTAGGGAATGCGTATGTCGACGCCCATTGAAGTTCGGATGTCGCGGATGAAGCCCCGATACTCGCAGCTCGAACGGCTGAGATAGCTTTGGCCCTCGAGGTCTCGTATGCGGACCTCCTCGAGGCGTGCGAGCGGGTGGCTCGGCGACACGGCGACCACGAAGCTTTCGCGGTAAAGCGGCAGCGCATGGAGCGACTCCCGCGGCGCTTCAGGCCTGCAGTAGATCGCGAGATCGAGGTCTCCGGCGGTGAGGGCCTCTTCCAGATCGGCGGCGGAACCGTCTCGGAGGCTGAGTTCGACGCCCGGATGGCGTTCGGTGAAACGGCCGAAGAGATCGACGAGCATCGACGGGCCGATCGTGCACATGAGGCCGACGCTGAGCTTCGCCTCGCGCATCCGCACGAAATCCTCGGCGCGCCGCTTCGCCTGTTCGAGATTGGCCAGCGTCTCGCGGAAGAACGGAAGCATCAGGCGGCCGAGCTCGCTCAGATGGGTATTGCCGCGCTCCCGGTGGAGCAGCGGCCCGCCGAGCCGCGCTTCTAGTTGCCGGATCGCCCGGGTGAGCGCCGGTTGGGTCACGTTGCAGAGCGTCGCCGCGCGCGTGAAGTTCAGCGTCTCGCTGAGCGCGAGGAAATATCGGACCTCGTGAAGCTCCATCGGGGCGGCTCCGATCCGGTTGGCGACGCAATCATAGCGCGCGGGCCGCGCGGCGCTCAATGCCGTCTCGTGATGGAAGCGAGAGCGCGCCGGCATTTCCCCGAGACCGGGCGCGCCGCCTAGGCTTCGGCCATCGCGGGCGCGGTTTCGCCGCCCGCATCTCGGGAGGACATCATGACGATCCAGGAATCCGGGGCGGCCTTCAGGCCCGCCCTCCGCCCGCTTGCCGACCGCGTCGCCCTCATCACCGGCTCGACGAGCGGCATCGGGCTCGGCGTCGCCCGCGCGCTCGCAGCAGAGGGCGCCGCAATCGTGCTGAACGGGTTCGGCGACGCCGCCGAGATCGAGCGGACCCGCGCCGCGCTCGCGGAGGAGACAGGCGCGACGATCGTCTATCGCGGCGCCGATATCGGGAAGGGCGACGAGGTGGCGGCGCTCGTCGCCTCCGCGACCTCCGAGTTCGGGCGGCTCGACATCCTCGTGAACAATGCGGGCGTCCAGCACGTCTCGCCGCTCGAAATGTTTCCGCCCGAGAAATGGGACCAAGTGCTTTCCATCAACCTCTCGGGCGCGTTCCACGCTACGCGCGCCGCGCTCCCGGGCATGCGCGCCCGGGGCTGGGGCCGGATCGTCAACATCGCATCCGCTCACGGGCTGATCGGCTCGCCCTTCAAGTCGGCCTATGTGGCGGCCAAGCACGGGATCGTCGGGCTCACCAAGGTCGCGGCGCTCGAGGGGGCGGAAGTGGGGATCACCGCGAACGCGGTATGCCCGGGTTACGTCTGGACCCCGCTGGTCGAGGCGCAGATCGACGATCAGGCGCGCGCCCACGGGCTTTCCCGCGAAGCCGTGGTGCGCGACGTGCTGCTTGCGAAACAGCCCAACCGGCGCTTCGCGACCATCGAGGAGATCGGCGGCGTCGTCGCCTTCCTCTGCTCGCCCGCGGCCGCTTCGATCACCGGCGCCGCGATCCCGGTCGATGGCGGCTGGACCGCTCAGTGAGGCAAGGGAACATGGCGAAAGACGGTTTCGAGCGGCCTTCCGGGCCGCTCTCTCGGCACGGGCAGATCACGCTGGTTTTCCAGGGCGGTGGCGCGCTTGGCGCATATCAGGCCGGCGTCTATGAGGCGCTGCACGAGGCGGGTGTGGAACCCGACTGGGTGATCGGCACCTCGATCGGCGCGGTCAACGCCGCGCTGGTCGCCGGCGCGCCGCCGGGCGAGCGGCTGGAGCGACTTCAGGCGTTCTGGACGCGGGTGCGGCTGCCGGCGCTGGCCGAGGCGTTTGCGGCGGCGCCCTGGTTCGGCGGACCGGCTGCGGCGCTCCGGACCATGTTGGAGGGGCTGCCGGGCTTCTTCGCGCCCAATCCCCTCGCGCTCGCGCCGCGCGCCGCCGCCGAGGCGGCCGGCTGGTATTCGACCGCGCCCCTGCGAAGGACGCTCGCCGGGCTGATCGATTTCGACCGGATCAATCGCGGAGGCGTTCGGCTCACGGTGGGCGCGGCCAATGTCGCGACCGCGGAGATGCGATACTTCGACAGCCGAGAGCGGCCGCTCTCGCTCGAGCATGTGCTGGCCTCGGGCGCCCTGCCGCCGGCCTTTCCGGCGGTCCGGATCGACGGGGCGCTCTACTGGGATGGCGGGATCCTTTCCAACACGCCGGTCGAGGCCGTGTTCGACGACCATCCGCGCCGCAGCGGGATCGTCTTCGCCGTTCACCTCTGGCGGCCGGAGGGGGACGAACCCTGTTCCCTGTCCGAAATCGCGACGCGGCAGAAAGACCTTCAGTATTCCAGCCGGGCGGCGACGCATGTCGCGCGGCAGCGGCAGATCCATCGGCTCCGTCACATCGTCGCCGAACTCGCCTCGAGGCTCCCGGACGAGGCGAGGGCGGACCCGGCCGTGCGGGAGATGGCGGCCTATGGTTGCGGCACGCGGATGCACGTCGTCCGGCTTCTGGCGCCGCGGCTCGAGGGCGAGACGCAACTGAAGGACATCGACTTCTCCGCATCCGGCATCCGCCGGCGCTGGGAGGCGGGGCGCGATGACGCGCGGCGGGTTCTCGCGAGCGCGCCCTGGGAGGCGGAGGCGGACCCGCTCGAAGGGCTGGTGCTGCACGACGCCGGCGCGCCGGCGCGGGAGGCGGCGATATGAGCGGCGCGGTCAGCCGTCGAACGCT
>CALFYQ010000407.1 GCA_937952085.1 uncultured Paracoccaceae bacterium
CCAGCGCCTCGGCGCCGGGCGCGGCCGCCTCGCCGACCTTCTCGCCGAGCGCCTCCGGGGCGCAGTCCTGCTCCTCCCGGATGCGGCGGGCGGCCTCCGCCTCGGCGGCGCGGGCGGCCTCGACCTGGGTCTCGCGGCGCGCGCGGGCCTCGCGGGCGTCGGAGGCGGCGCGCTCGGCCTCGCGGGCGGCGGCCTCGGCGGCGCGGGCGGCGGCCTCGCCCTCGGCGAGCGCGTCGGCGGCGGCGCGTCGGCGGCTCTCGGCGCGCTCGATTTCCTCGGCGAGCTTGGCGCGGCGCTCGGCGATCTCGCCCGGAACGCCGGAGGCCGCCTTCCGCTCCGCCTCGCTCGCCTCGGCGCGTTTCGCGAGTTCGGCGAGCCGCTTGCCGGCCGCCTCGCGGCGCTGGCGCCAGCTCGCCCGCTCGGCCGAGGCGGCCTCGATCCGCGCTTCGCGGGCGCGAGCGGCGCGGCGAAGATCGTCGGCTGCGCCGCGCGCCGCCAGCGCCTCGGCGCGGGCGGCGGCGAGGGTCAGCTTCGCGCCCTCGGCGGCGCGCCAGGCCGCCTCGGGGTCGGCGATCCCGGCAAGGGACTCGGCGGCCTCGGCGCGCGCGGCCTCGGCGGCCTCTGCCTCCTCCTTCCGGCGGCCGAGCGCGCCCGAAAGCGCCTCGATCCGGCCGGCGGCGAGGTCTAGCTCCGCCTCCGCCCGCGCCGCGGCGCGGGACGCTTCGGCGGCGGCGGCGTCCGCGGCGCGGCGGGCGGCGCGGGCCTCGCCATCTTCCTTCGCGGCCGCGTCGAGCGCGGCCTTGGCGGCGCGATGGGCTTCGGTCGCCGCCTCGGCGGCGTCGGTCGCCTTCGCCAACTCCTGCTTCAGCGCGGCGAGCCGGTTCTTGCGGCGGAGCCGTTCGGCGGCGGCGGAGGGCCGGTCGGCGGCGCGGGCGCGAAGCCCGTCCCAGCGCCAGAGATCGCCCTCCCGGCTGACGAGCCGCCATCCGGGGGCGAGCGCCGCCTGCATCGCGTCCCCCGCCTGGCGGGCGACGATGGCGACGCGACCGAGCCGGCGGGCGAGCGCGGCCGGCGCCGTCACATGCGGCGCGAGCGGCTCGGCGCCTGCGGGCGCGGCGTCCGGCCGCTCGTAGGCGGGGAGCGCGGCCCAGCCGGAGCTGTCGCCCTCCGCCTCTGGCGCCTTCAGGTCTTCGTCAAGCGCGGCGCCGAGCGCGGCCTCCCAGCCGGGCGCGACGCTCACCTTGTCGAGCATCGTGGCGCCGGTCGCGCCGTCCCGCGCGATCAGGGTTTCGAGCGCCCGCACCTCGGCGTCGAGCGCGGCCCGCTCGCCGGAGGCGGCGGAGGCGGCGGCGCGGGCCTCGCCCTCGGTCCCCTGCGCCGCGGCGCGGGCCGCCTCGGCGGCGTCGAGCGCGGCCTCGGCCGCCGTGGCGCGGGTGAGCGCGGCCTTCGCCGCCTCGGCGGCGGCCTCGCGCGCCTTGCCGGCCTCGGCGCGGCGGGCCTTGCCGGCGGCGAGCGCCGCTTCGGCCTCGCGCACGCCCGCCTCGGCCCGGATCTTCGTCGCCTCGGTCTCCTTCAGACGCTTCGCGCCGGCCTGCCAGGCGGCGGCGAGGCGGGCGGCCTCGGCGGTGGCGCGGTCGGTCTCCGCCTCGGCGACGCCGAGCCGCTCGCCGGCGGCGCGGGCCTTGGCCTCGGCCGCCTCCTGCGCCGCGTCCTGCCCGGCGCGGGCTTCGAGAAGGCGCGCCTCCTCCGCCTCAAGTCGCTCGGCCGCGGCGTCGGCCTCGGCGCGAAGGCCCTCCTCGCGCTCGGCGTCCGCGCCGATCTGGCGGATGTGACCGTCGAGCCGGGCGAGCGCCGCCTCCGCCTCGGCGGCGCGCTCCGCCAGCCGGTCGCGCTCCACGCTGAGGCGCTGGAGCACGGCGGCGGCGATGGTCTCCTCCTCGCGGAGGGGCTTCAGCGCCGCCTCGGACGCCTCCCGCGCCTTGCCGGCTTCGAGCGCGCCCCGCTCCGCCGCGGCGACGGCGGCGAGCGCCGCGGCGAGCGCCGATTCGGCGGCCGTCCGGGCCTCCGCCGCCTCGCGCCAGCGGAGGAGGAGGAGCGCCGCCTCGGCCAGCCTCAGCGCCGCCGCCGTCTCGCGATAACGCGCCGCCTGCCGCGCCTGCCGGGCGAGGAGCGCGAGCCGCGCATCCAGTGCCTCGATCACCTCGGCGACGCGGGCGAGGTTCTGCTCGGCCGAATTCAGTTTCAGCTCCGCCTCGTGCCGCCGTGCGTGGAGGCCGCCGATCCCGGCCGCGTCTTCGAGGATCGCCCGACGCGCCTGCGGCTTCGAGGCGATCAGTTCGGCGATCCGCCCCTGCCGGACGAGGGCGGGGGACTGCGCGCCGGTTGCGGCGTCGGCGAACAGCGTCCGCACGTCCCGCGCCCGCACGTCGTCGCCGTTCGCCTTGAAGGCGCTGCCGAGATCCCGCGTGATGCGGCGGACGATCTCGAGGCTGTCGCGCCGGTTGAAGGCGGGCGGCGCGCGGCGGTCCGAATTGTCGATGGTGAGGGTGACTTCGGCGAAGCTCCGCGCCGGCCGGGAGGAGGCGCCGGCGAAGATCACGTCCTCCATCCCGTCGCCGCGCATCGACTTGGCCGAGGTCTCCCCCATCACCCAGCGCAACGCTTCGAGAAGGTTGGACTTGCCGCAGCCGTTCGGGCCGACCACGCCGGTGAGGCCGGGCGCGATCGTCAGCTCCGTCGGATCGACGAAGCTCTTGAATCCCTGAAGCCTGAGCCTCGTGAAGATCAACCGGCGGCCCGTCCCTCGCAATGCAGCCGATCTTCGGTAGGGCGCGAGGGCCCCGAGGTCAAGGATTCGGAGCCCCCCGATCTGGCGCCACCAGTTAACGAAGGCGCCATATGTGGGGGCTATTCGAGGGGCCGCGCCTCGTCGACCAGCATGATCGGAATGCCGTCGCGGATCGGGAAGGCGAGGTTCGCGGCGCGGGAGACGAGCTCGCCGGCCTCCCGGTCCCATTCAAGGGGCTTCTGCGTCACCGGGCAGACGAGGCTTTCCAGCATCCGCCGGTCCACCCCCTCGCGCGCCGCGGCGCCCTGCTTCTCGTCGTTCATTGCAGCGGCCCCTCCTCGTCATGCCCGCGGGCGGCGACCGCGAACTCCATCAGCGCCGAGAGGGATTCGCGCCGGTCGGAGAGCCGCTCCGCTTCGAGGAGCGCCTGTTTCTCCTCGGCGGAGAAGGGGCAGAGCATCGAGAGCGAGTTGACCAGCATCTCCTCGTCCGCCTCGGAAAGGCTGTCCCAGTCGGTCGAAAGGCCGGCGGCGGCGAAATAGCGCTTCAGCAGCGAGAGGAACTTCGGCCGCTCGAAATCCTCGTCGATCTCGTCGGCGCCCACGTCCCGCGCCCAGCGCGTCCAGTCCGGCCGCACCCTGCGATAGGGGGTGAACCCCTCGAGCTCCTCGATCGGCGAGAACCGGCATACCCCGGCGAGGACGACGAGATAGCGGCCGTCCTCCGTCTCGGAGAAACTGACGATCCGCCCGGCGCAGCCGACGTCGCGAAGCGCCGGCGGGCTCTCCCGGTCGGCCGGCTGGACCATGCCGATGAGCCGGTGCGGCGTCTTCAGAGCATCGTCGAACATCGCGAGGTAGCGCGGCTCGAAGATGTTGAGCGGCAGGCGCCCGCGCGGCAGAAGAAGCGCCTCGCCGAGCGGAAAGACCGAAAGCTGGTCCGGCAGATCGGCGAGGCTGAAGCGCCGGACCATCCCTGCCTCAGGCGTAGATCATCGAGGTGAGTCGGCGGCGCGCCTTGAGGCCGAGCGGGTTCTTGTCCCCGAGGCTCTCGATCACCTTCAGAAGCTGCGTGCGCGCGGCGCCCTCGTTCCATTCCCGGTCCCGCCGGAAGAGCTCCAGAAGCTCTTCGATCGCGCCCTCGGCGTCGCCGGCGCCTGTCAGCGCGAGCGCGAGATCGTAGCGCGCCTGATGGTCCATCGGGTCGGCGGCGACCTTGGCGCGGAGCGCGTCGGCCTCGCCGGCGCCGGCGGCCTGCTCGGCGAGATCGAGCTGGGCGCGGACGGCCATCAGCGCCGGGTCCCCGGCGATCTCCTTCGGCGCCGAATCGAGCGCGGCGCGCGCCTGCTCGGGCTGGCCCGCCGCGGCGAAGGCGCGGGCGAGCCCGGCCAGCGCGCGGGCGTTGGTCGGCTCCTGCTCGGCGACGGCGGCGAAGATCTCCGCGGCGTCGGCAGTGGCGCCTTCGGCGAGGAGCCGGTCGGCCTCGTCCATCGCCTCCTCGATCGAGGCGGCCTCGTCGGCGCCGGCGCGGCCGGCCGCGGCGACGCGGTCGACGAAGGCCTTGAGCTCGGAGGCCGGCAGCGCCCCCATGAAGCCGTCGACGGGGCGCCCGTCGACGAAGGCGAAGACGGCGGGGATCGACTGCACGCGAAGCTGCGAGGCGAATTGCGGGTTCCGGTCGATGTCGATCTTGACGAGCCTGACCTTGCCCTTCGCGCCCTTCACCG
>CALFYQ010000408.1 GCA_937952085.1 uncultured Paracoccaceae bacterium
AAGTAACTTAATCGATCCTCCCTCGAAAGACCCGGGCGAATCCGCACGGCAACGAGATCGGAACCGATCCAGGGAGGATCACATGAACTTTCGGAGCCTGCTGCTGGCGGCGTCCCTCGCGGCCGTCGCCGCGCCCACGCTCGCCGCCGACATCGTCGTCGGCGTGAGCTGGTCGAATTTCCAGGAAGAGCGGTGGAAGACCGACGAGGCGGCGATCAAGGCCGCGCTCGAGGCGGCCGGCGCGAGCTACATCTCGGCCGACGCCCAGTCCTCCGCCTCGAAGCAGCTTTCTGACATCGAAAGCCTGATCGCGCAGGGCGCCAACGCGCTCATCGTGCTGGCGCAGGACAGCCAGGCGATCGGCCCGGCCGTCCAGGCGGCGGCGGACGAGGGCATTCCGGTGGTCGGCTACGACCGGCTGATCGAGGACGCCCGCGCCTTCTACCTGACCTTCGACAATGTCGAGGTGGGACGGATGCAGGCGCGCGCCGTTTTCGCCGCGGCGCCCAAGGGCAATTACGTGATGATCAAGGGCTCGCCGACCGACCCGAACGCGGATTTCCTCCGCGGCGGTCAACAGGAGATCATTGACGCCGCGGTGAAGGCCGGCGACATCAAGATCGTCGGCGAGGCCTATACCGACGGCTGGCTCCCCGCCAACGCGCAGCGGAACATGGAGCAGATCCTCACCGCCAACGACAACAAGGTGGAGGCGGTCGTCGCCTCGAACGACGGCACCGCCGGCGGCGTCGTCGCCGCGCTGGCGGCGCAGGGCATGGCGGGCATCCCCGTCTCGGGGCAGGACGGCGACCACGCCGCGCTCAACCGCGTCGCCCTCGGCACCCAGACCGTCTCCGTCTGGAAGGACGCGCGGGATCTCGGCAAGGCCGCCGGCGAGATCGCCGTGGCGCTCGCCAAGGGCGCGAAGATGTCCGAAGTCGCGGGCGCCCAGAAATGGACCTCGCCGGCCGGGACGGAACTCGACGCCATGTTCCTCGCCCCGGTTCCGATCACGAAGGACAACCTCTCCGTCGTGGTCGACGCCGGCTGGATCTCGAAGGACACGCTCTGCCAGGGCGTGAGCAACGGCCCGAAGCCCTGCAACTGACGCGGTGAGGGCGGCTCCGGCGCGCGCCGGGGCCGCCGCTCTTTCCGGAGCGATCATGACCGACGCGACCGAAGACGCGCCGAAACGCCGGGGCCTCGCCGAGACGCTGGAGCTCGATCTCCGCCTCCTCGGGATGCTGGGAGCCCTCTTCGTCCTCTGCCTCGCCTTCGACCTGGTGACGGACGGGCGCTTTCTCACCCCGCGCAACCTCTTCAATCTGACGATCCAGACCGTCTCGGTCGCGATCATGGCGACCGGCATGGTCTTCATCATCGTCTGCCGGCACATCGACCTTTCGGTCGGTTCGGTGCTGGCCGTCGCTTCCGCCATGATGGCGATGATCCAGGTGGACTGGCTGCCGCACTGGCTCGGGCTCGGCCACCCGGCGCTCTGGATCGTCGCCTGCCTCGCCGGGCTGGCGGTCGGCCTCGCCGTCGGCGCCTTCCACGGCTGGCTGGTCGGCTACCTGACGATCCCCGCCTTCATCGTCACGCTCGGCGGCCTTCTCGTCTGGCGGAACGCCGGCTGGTATCTCACCGCCGGGCAGACCATCGGCCCGCTCGACCCGACCTTTCAGCTTTTCGGCGGCGCGAACGGGACGCTCGGCGTCTTCTGGTCGTGGGTCGTCGGCGCCATCGCCGCCGCCGCCGCCGCCGCCGCGATCTGGGCGGCGCGCGCGCGGAAGGCGACGCACGGCTTCAAGGTGAAGCCGGTCTGGGCCGAAGCGGCGATGACCGCCATCGCCATCGCCGCGATCCTCGGCTTCGTCGCGGTGATGAACGCCTACGAGGTGCCGGTTGGCCGGCTCCAGCGGGAATTCGAGGCGCGGGGCGAGGTGATGCCCGAGGGCTATGTCGAGGGCTACGGCATTCCCGTCTCGGTCCTCATCCTGATCGCCGTCGCCGTGACGATGACGCTGGTGGCCCGCCGCACCCGGTTCGGCCGCTACATCTTCGCCACCGGCGGCAACCCCGACGCGGCGGAGCTTTCCGGCATCGACACGCGCAAGCTGACGGTGAAGATCTTCGCGCTGATGGGCGCGCTCTGCGCGCTCTCGGCCGTCGTCGCCTCTTCCCGGCTCACCAACCATTCGAACGACATCGGCACGCTCGACGAGCTTCGCGTCATCGCCGCGGCGGTGATCGGCGGCACCGCGCTTTCGGGCGGGATCGGCACGATCCACGGCGCCATCCTCGGCGCGCTCATCATGCAGTCGCTGCAATCTGGCATGGCGATGGTGGGCGTGGATTCCCCGCTTCAGAACATCGTCGTCGGCGCCGTTCTCGTCGCCGCGGTCTTCATCGACATCCTCTATCGCCGCCGGATCGGGCTCCGCTAATGACCCCTCTCGTCGAGCTCCGCGACATCTCCATCGCCTTCGGCGGCGTGAAGGCCGTCGACCATGTGAGCGTGGACCTTTACCCCGGCGAGGTGGTGGGCCTGCTCGGCCACAACGGCGCCGGGAAGTCGACCCTCATCAAGTGCCTCTCCGGCGCCTATCGGGCCGATTCCGGGACGATCCTGATCGAGGGGAAGGAGGCGCGGATCGAGAACCCGCGGGACGCCCGCGCCTACAACATCGAGACGATCTACCAGACCCTTGCGCTCGCGGACAATCTCGACGCCGCCTCCAACCTCTTCCTCGGGCGCGAGCTGACCACCCCGCTCGGCTTTGTCGACGACGACCGGATGGAGGCGGAGACGCGGAAGATCATGGGCCGGCTCAACCCGAACTTCGCCAAGTTCAAGGAGCCGGTGAAGGCGCTTTCCGGCGGGCAGCGGCAGTCCGTCGCCATC
>CALFYQ010000409.1 GCA_937952085.1 uncultured Paracoccaceae bacterium
TCCGAGAACGATCGCGCGCGCCTCGATCGTCACGTGCGGCAGGCCCGCGAGATGGTGGCGGCGGGGGAGATCGGGGCCGTGCGGCTCGTCCAGGTCGAGTACCCTCAGGACTGGCTGACCGAGCCGATCGAGCGGAGCGGGCAGAAGCAGGCCGAATGGAGGACCGACCCGGCGCGCTCCGG
Organism: uncultured Paracoccaceae bacterium; assembly: GCA_937952085.1. Lineage (GTDB taxonomy): Bacteria > Pseudomonadota > Alphaproteobacteria > Rhodobacterales > Rhodobacteraceae > Pikeienuella. Next base: position 183 of record CALFYQ010000409.1, read on the forward strand.
CGCCGGCGGCGCGACCGGGGATATCGGCACCCACGCCTATCACCTCGCCCGTTTCGTCACCGGCCTGAAGCTCGAGGCGCTGGCGGCGGACCTTCAGAGCTTCGTGCCCGGCCGGCCGCTCGACGACAACGCGCATGTGATGCTGCGCTTCGCAGGTGGGGCGCGTGGCATGCTCTGGGCGAGCCAGGTCGCGCCCGGCAACGAGAACGCGCTTCGGCTTCGCGTCTATGGCGCCGCGGGCGGGCTCGAATGGGCGCAGGAGAACCCGAACCGGCTCTGGCACACGCCGTTCGGCCAGCCGCCGCGGCTCATCACCCGCGGCGGGGCCGGGGCGGGCGCCGCGGCGGCGCGGGCGACGCGGGTGCCGCCCGGCCATCCCGAAGGCTATCTCGAAGGCTTCGCGACGATCTACGCGGAGGCGGCGCGCGCGATCCGCGTGCGGGCGGCGGGCGCGCCGCTTCCGCCCGAGGTTCTGCTTCCCGGCGTCGAGGACGGGCTCGCAGGCGTCGCCTTCGTCGACGCCTGCGTCCGCTCCTCCAAGCGGAACGCCGCGTGGGTGCGCCCGGCGGCCTGACATCTGCGCGATTCTGAATTTGAGGGGCGTACCTCAGAATCGGCTTGTCCTGAGGTACGCTCCTCAGCTAACGTCCTTCCATCCCGGGCCAACCGGAGAAGAGAAGGCGCCCGCATCGTCCGGGAAGACCGATGGGAGGGAACGGAGAATGAAACGGCATGGATTTCCGTGCGCCGCCGCCTTTGCGGTGGCGACAGCCTTTGCGGCCGCTCCGGCGGCGGCGGACGATCTGACGCTCTGCTGGGCCGCATGGGACCCGGCGAACGCCCTCGTCGAACTGTCGAAGGACTTCGAGGCCCAGACCGGCCACACGATGAAGTTCGAGTTCGTACCCTGGCCGAACTTCGCCGACCGGATGCTCAACGAGCTGAATTCCGGCGGCAAGCTCTGCGATCTCCTGATCGGGGACAGCCAGTGGATCGGCGGCGGCGCCGAGAACGGCCACTACGTGAAGCTGAACGACTTCTTCGACCGTAGCGGAATCTCGATGGACGATTTCGCCCCGGCGACGGTCTACGCCTATTCGACCTGGCCGAAGGGCGAGCCGAACTATTACGCGCTCCCCGCGATGGGCGACGCGAACGGCTGGTTCTACCGGAAGGACTGGTTCGCGAAGCCGGAGATCCGCGAAGCGTTCAAGGCGCAGTACGGCCGCGAGCTGGCCGAGCCGAAGACGCAGATGGAGCTGATGGAGATCGCCAAGTTCTTCCAGGGCCGGCAGATCGACGGGCAGACCGTCTACGGCGCCGCGATCTTCACCGAGCGGGGCTCCGAGGGCATCACCATGGGCGCGACCGGCGCGCTCTACACCTGGGGCTTCAAGTACGAAAACACGCCCGGAAAATACGACATGAAGGGCGCCGTCAACTCGCCCGACGCCGTCGCCGCGCTCGAGTTCTACAAGGAACTCTACAAGTGCTGCACGCCTCCGGGCTATGACAACGCCTACATGGAGCAGTCGCTCGACGCCTTCAAATCCGGGCAGGTGGCGATGGCGATGAACTGGTTCGCCTTCTTCCCGGGCCTTTACGCGGACCCGAACACCGGCGGCGACAAGATCGACTTCTTCGTCAACCCGCCGCAGAAGGTCGCCGCCTCGACGCTGGGCGGTCAGGGCATCTCGGTCGTCTCGTACTCCGAGAAGCAGGAAGCGGCGCTCGAATACATCAAGTGGTTCGCGCAGCCCGACGTGCAGAAGAAGTGGTGGTCGATGGGCGGCTATTCCTGCCACAAGGCGGTGCTGGACGACCCTAACTTCCCGAACACCGCGCCCTTCGCCGGCGACTTCCTGCAGGCGATGGCCGGGGTGCAGGACTTCTGGCAGGAGCCGGCGTACGCCGAACTTCTCCTCGCCATGCAGGAGCGGCTCCACAACTACATCGTGGCCGACCAGGGCACGGCGCAGGAGGCGCTCGACGGTCTGATCGAGGACTGGACCGAAACCTTCGAAGACGAAGGCAAGCTCTGATCGAGACCTTGGGGGGCGGGCGCGCCTCGCCCCCCTATGCCGCCTCGCGGCGCGGAGCCGGAACCCGACCATGACCGACACGCCCCTTGCGCGCGCCGCCCGCGCCACGCCCGAGCCTCTCGCCCGCCGCGTTCGCGGTCTCTCCGACCGGGCCATCGCCTGGATCTTCGTGGCGCCGACGATCTTCCTCCTCCTCGCGGTGAACATCTTCCCGCTGATCTGGACGATCCGGCTTTCGTTCACCGACTTCCGCGCCAACCGGCCGAACCGGGAGGTGGAGTGGATCGGGCTCCGCAACTACGAGCGGATTCTGACCGACGAGGGCACCTGGCAAAACATGCAGGCGACGGCGCATTTCCTGTTCTGGACCCTCTTCTTCCAGGTCCTGATCGGGTTCGCCCTGGCCTGGGCGATCAACCGGAAATTCCGCGGCAACGACCTCGTGACCACGCTCATCGTGCTGCCGATGATGCTCTCGCCCGCGGTGGTGGGGAACTTCTGGACCTTCCTCTACCAGCCGCAGATCGGCCTCGTGAACTACGTGGTGGAGTTCTTCGCCGGCGTGCCCGCCAACTCCTTCACCATGCTCGGCTCGGTGGCGCTGGCGCCTTGGGCCATCGTCCTCGTCGACACATGGATGTGG
>CALFYQ010000410.1 GCA_937952085.1 uncultured Paracoccaceae bacterium
CTCTTCGACAGCCGCGCCGGCCGCGGCGCGCCGGTGACGCTCGATCTCGCCGAGGCGCTCGGCCTCGCCGCCACGCTCGCCCGCGGCGGCCCGATGGAGCGCCGCCTGAAGAGCGCCGAGATCCGCGCCCGCGCCCGCGCCGAAGGACTGGCCGCCGCGCTCGACGCCGCGCGCGACGCGGCCGAGCGGCGGCCTGCCGACCAGGCGATCCTGCGGGACGCCGCCCATGCCGCGCTCGAGGAGGCTTCGGCCGAACGCGAAGGCGGCGTCGCCTATGTGCGCGCCGTGCTGGAGAACCGGGATTTCATCGGAACCGAGATGTCGGGCGACGCCGCCCGCCGCCGCATCGCCTCCGAGCTGATCGGCCTCGGCCTCGCCAATGCCGCGCTCACCATCCTCGAGCCGGCCCGCGGCCGCGGTTCGGACGCGACGAAGCGCGTCGCCGCCGCGGCGCTGATCGCGCTCGACCAGCCGGACGCGGCGCTCGACGAGCTCGAAGGCCTCGCCGACCCCGATGCGCTCCGCCTCCGGGCCCGCGCCGAGGCGCGGCGCGGCCGGCCCGAAGCGGCGATCGCCGCGCTCGAGGCCGCCGGCGCCGCGCAGCCCGAAGAGATCGCCCGCCTCGCGCTCCGCGCCGGGGACTGGGCCGGCGCCTCGGAGGCCGGCGACACCGAGCGCCGGATTCTCGCCGCCTACATGGCCGGCGAGACGGCGGCCCCCGTCCGGGCCGAACTGGAAGCCGAATCGCCCGCCGCGGCCGCCGTTCTCGCGGCGCCGGAGACGCGTCCCGAAGTGACGCTCGGCGAGACCCGCCAAGAGATGGAGGCGTCCCGCGCGGTGCGCCAGGTGATCGAGGATGCGCTGAAGGATGGATAATCCAGGTTACGTCACGCTCTCGCGCCAGGCGGCGCTGATGAAGGACATGAGGATCGTCGCGAACAACATCGCGAACCTCTCCACCACGGGCTTCCGGCGCGAGGGCGCCGTCTTCTCCGAGATGCTGGAGAAGGGCGGCGTGCTCGGCGGCGCGGCGGCGCAGACCGACGCGAATGTGCGCGTCACCGATTTCAGCCAGGGCGCGCTCCGGCGCACCGGCGCGGATCTCGACCTCGCCATCGAGGGCGACGGCTTCTTCATGGTGGAGACGCCGGACGGCCCGGGCCTCACCCGCGCCGGCGCCTTCGTGGTCTCGCGCGCGGGCGAGCTCGTGAACGCGGACGGGCGCCGCGTTCTCGACGAGGGCGCGGCGGCCATCGCCATCCCGCCGGACGCCGGTCATATCGGCGTCGCCTCCGACGGCACGATCTCCGTCGACGGCCAGCCGATCGGCAAGATCGGCGTCGCCAGGGTGGAGGATCCGTCCACCCTCGTCCGCAACGAGGCCGGAATCTTCACGACGGACCAGCCGCTCGTTCCCGCCGAGGGCGCGACGGTCCACCAGGGCTTCGTGGAAAGCTCCAACGTCGATCCGATCCGCGAAATCGCTCGGATGATCGAGGTGCAGCGCGCCTACGAGCTCGGCCAGAGCTTCCTTGAAACCGAAGACGAACGAATCCGCGCCGCCATCCGCACGCTCGGCGCCGCCTGACGAAGCCAGACCGGCCCCAGGAAGGGGTCGGAGTTGAGATAGATAGGAGAATCCTATGCGCGCGCTCGATATCGCGGCCACCGGGATGGAGGCCCAGAACCTCCGTGTGGAGACGATCTCCAACAACCTGGCGAACATGAACACGACCGCCTACGCGCCGCGTCGGGCGGAGTTCGCGGACCTTCACTACCAGCAGGTCCGCCAGCCGGGCACGATCAACGCCTCGGACGGCACGATCCTGCCGACGGGCGTGCAGCTCGGCCTCGGCGTCCGCGCCGCGGCGGTTTCGATGGAGCCGGGCGGCGGCTCCCTCCGACAGACAGGCGGCGAGCTCGACATCGCCATCCAGGGCCGCGGCTGGCTCGAGATCGAGCTCCCGAACGGCGAATCCGCCTGGACCCGCGACGGCGGCCTGAAGCGCTCCGCCGACGGCCAGCTTGTCACGGTCGAGGGCTTTCCCGTCATCCCCGACATCACCATCCCGGAAGACGCCAACAGCGTCAGCATCAACGCGGATGGCGAGGTCGTGGCGAATTTCACCGGCCAGCCCTCCGAGGTGCTCGGCCGCCTGACGCTCGGCGCCTTCGTGAACGAGAAGGGCCTCCAGGCGATCGGCGGGAACCTCTTCACCGAGACCGCCGCCTCCGGCCCGCCCGATGTCGGCGACGCCGGCGTCGACGGCCGCGGCACCTTCCGCCAGGGCTTCCTCGAGGAGAGCGGCGTCGACCCGGTGCGCGAGATCACCGAGCTGATCGAGGCGCAGCGCGGCTACGAGATGAACGCCAAGGTCATCACCGCGGCGGACCAGATGCTCGGCGCCACGGTGCAGATCCGATGAACCGCGCGCTCCTCGCGTTCGGCCTTCTCGCAGCGGCGCCCGCCGCGGCCGAGAGCCTTGTCGCCGCGCGCACGATACCGGCGCGGTCGGCCATCTCGATCGAGGATCTCCGGCTCGTCTCGCAGGAGATCCCGGGGGCGCTCGGCGACCCCGCCTCGGTCGAGGGCATGGAGGCGAAGGTGACGATCTACGAGGGCCGGCCGCTTCGCGCCGGCGATCTCGCGCCGCCGGCGCTGGTCGAGCGGAACGATCTCATTCGCCTCGTGTTCCGGCGCGGGCCGCTTGAGATCGAAACGGACGGCCGCGCGCTGGACCGCGCCCGCGAGGGCGAGCCGGCGCGGGCGATGAACCTCTCGTCCCGCTCCATCGTCGTCGGGGTCGTGGCGGGACCGGGTCTGATCGAAGTGGGGGTTCGCAGATGAAACGCGTCGCGCTTCTCGGTCTTCTTGTGCTGGCGTCGGCCTGCGGCCGGCTGGACCATCTCGGCAAGCCGCCATCCTTCTCTCCGCCGGGTCAGGCGGTGGTCGAGGCGGCGCCGCTGACGCCGGAGCGGGTTGCGCTGGCGACGCCGGGGCCGGGGCCGGCCGAGATCGCCGCCCGCTACTCCGCCCCGGCGACGGACCTTCATTCCGGCGTCCGAACCGCGTCGCTCTGGCGCGCCGGGCCGTCCTCGCTGCTCGGGGACCGGCGCGCCCGAGGGCGCGGGGACATCCTGACCGTCGTCATCGAGATCGACGAGGAGGCGCAGATCGACAACGCCACCCAGCGCTCCCGGGCGGCGGGCGAGGACATGTCGGTCACCGCGCTGCTCGGCTTGCCGAAGCTGATCGACGACATCACCGGCGTCGACCTCGACCCGGGCGCGCAGGTCTCCTCGAATTCCAGCGCTTCCGGTTCGGGCACGGTGCGGCGAAAGGAGAAGATCGCGCTCCGCGTCGCGGCGACGGTCGCCGAGGTCCTGCCGAACGGTCATTTCGTGATCGTCGGCAACCAGGAAGTGCGGGTGAACTTCGAGCTGCGCGACCTTCGCATCCAGGGCGTCGTCCGTCCGGAGGATGTCAGCCGCAAGAACGAGATCCCGCTGGAGAAGATCGCCGACGCGCGCGTCAGCTATGGCGGCCGCGGCCAGATCACCGACGTTCAGCAGCCGCGCTACGGTCAGCAGATCGCCGACATCATCCTGCCCTTCTGAGGACGTTTCGCGATGAAGAAGCTGCTTCTTCCCCTGATCCTCGCCCTTGTCGGGCTGGGCGGAGGCGTCGCCGCCGGGCTGTTCCTCCAGCCCGCGCCGGCGCCGGAAGAGACGATGGCCGCCCATGGCGAGGGCGGCGGCGCCCCGGACGGCGAGGCCGCGCACGGCGGCGCCGACATCGCCCTGGCCCCGCAGGGCCATGGCGCAGGGCCGGCCGCGCATTCCGCCGAACCGGAGCAAGATGAGGAGCACGCGGCCCAGACCGAGTTCATCAAGCTCGAGAAGCAGTTCGTGGTGCCGATCATTGAGCGGCAGAAGGTCGTCTCGCTGATGGTGATCTCGATGGCGATCGAGGTCGAGACCGGGGCGGGCCCGAAAGTGTTCGACCGGGAGCCGAAGCTGAGGGACGAGTTCCTCAGGGTGCTCTTCACCCATGCCCAGTCCGGCGGGTTCTCCGGCGTCTTCACCGACGAGCGGCCGATGGACGATCTTCGCGCCTCGCTGACGGCGACGGCGCGGAGCGTGCTTGGCGCCGCCGCGAAATCGGTGCTGCTCACGAACCTGGTGCGGCAGGATCTGAGCTGAGGCGCCGCGGCGCGCGGAAGAATCTGGCGGGGCCGGCCGCGCTCTCGTAAGCTCGGGTCAGAGCCAGCGAAAGCGGAGCCCGCCATGCGCCGCCACGGAACCTTCCTCGCCGCAATGCTTCTAGCGGCCGTCGCCGGCGAGGCGGCGGCGGATGCGCTGGACCGCATCGCGGAGCGCGGCGAGATCCGCTTCGGCGTGCGGGAAAGCTCCGCGCCCTTCTCCTACCGGACCGAGACGGGCGAGGCCGCGGGCCTCGCGGTCCGGCTCTGCCGCCGCGTCGCCAACGCGCTCTCGACCCGGCTCGGCAAGCCGATCGCGCCTGCCTTCGTGACGGTCGATGCGAAGACCCGCTTCGCCGCCCTCGCCGAAGGCCGGGTCGACGTTCATTGCGGGCCGATGACGCAGACCCTCGCGCGCCGGGAGACGCTGGATTTCTCGATCCCCTATTTCATGGACGGGATCGGCGCCGCGCTTCGCCGGGACGGGCCGCAGGACGTGACCGAACTCAAGGGCCAGCCCGTCGGCGCCCTCGCCGGCACGACCGGAATCGCCAAGGCGGCGGAATGGGGCGCCGCGGGCGGCTCGAAGATCGTCGAGTTCGCCTCCCACGAGGCAGGGCTCCGCGCCCTCGCGAAGGGCGAGATCGACGCCTATTTCGGCGACCAGGGCCTTCTCGTCCACCAGCTCAACGAGTTGAAGAAGGAGGACCGGCTGATCCCGATCCGGGTGATGGAGGAGCAGTTCTCCTACGAGCCCTATTCGCTGGCGATGAAGGCGGGCGAGGGGCGGCTACGGCTCGAGGTCGACCGCGCCCTCTCCCGCGCCTTCCTCAGCCAGGAAGTGTTCGACGACATCCAGGCCGAGTTCGGCGACCTCGCCCTCTCGGACTTCGCCGCCTTCCTCTACGTCCTCGTCGCGCTGCCGGAATAGCAGGGGCCGAGGCCGCGCAGGGTCAGCGCCCGTCGCGCGCCGCGCTGCGCGGATAGGCGCCCAGCACCTTCAGGTAGGAGGTGAAGAAGCGCAGCTCCTCCATCGCCAGCACCACGTTCTGGTGCTCCGGATGCCCCTCGATATCGGCGTAGAACTGCGTCGCGGTGAAGGAGCCGTCGATCATGTAGCTTTCGAGCTTCACCATGTTGACGCCGTTGGTCGCGAAGCCGCCCATCGCCTTGTAGAGCGCCGCCGGCAGGTTCCGCACCTGGAAGACGAAGGTGGTGAGCGCGGGGCCCGCATGGGGGTCCGCCTCGATCTTCCGCGGGCTCATCACAAGGAAGCGCGTGGTGTTGTGGGCGGCGTCCTGCACGTCCTTCGCCAGCGTCTCGAGCCCGTAGAGCTCGCCCGAGAGCGTCGAGGCGAGCGCGACGCGGCTCTTCACGCCGGCCTCCGCCACGGCCTTGGCCGAGCCGGCCGTGTCGGCCCCGGTGATCGCCTTGATCCCGTGCTTTTTCAGGAAGTTGCGGCACTGACCGAGCAGCACCGTATGGCTCATCGCCTCCTTCACGTCGGAGAGCTTGGTCCCCGGAACGCCGAGCACGTCGATCCGCACCGGAACGAAATGCTCGGCGATGATGTAGAGCCCGCTCTCGGGCAGGAGGCGGTGGATGTCCGCCACGCGGCCATAGAGTGAATTCTCCACCGGCAGCATCGCGAGCGCCGCCTGGCCGGACTTCACCGCCGCCACCGCATCCTCGAAAGTGGCGCAGGGCAGCGGCTCCAGCGCGGGATAGACCTCGCGGCAGGCCTGGTGGGAATAGGCGCCCAGTTCGCCCTGGAAGGCGATGCGGGCGCCGGCGAGGGCGGGGTCTGCAGGCGTCATTTTCAGGCGTTCCGGGCTAAAGGTCGCGCCTTATACGCCTTGCCCCGGAGCGCGGGAACCCTGTATTGACGACCCAGACGAACGCCCCGCGGGAGGACGTATCCAACTATGGAAACCAACAAGATCGTAGGCGCCATCTGCTCGACGCTGCTGGTCTTTCTCGGCCTCGGCTTCTTCGCGGAGCTGCTCTACCACCCGCATGAGGAGCACGAGCTCGCCTTCGCGCTGGCCGCCGAGGAATCCGGTGGCGAAGAGGCGGCCGAGGAGGTCGACCTGACCGCGCTGTTCGCTGCGGCGAGCGTGGCCGAGGGCGAGAAGGTCTTCAAGAAATGCGCCGCCTGCCACAAGCTGGAGGAGGGCGCGAACGGCGTCGGCCCAACGCTTTACAGCATCGTCAACCGCGACGTCGGCTCGATCGCGGGCTTCAACTATTCCGGCGCGCTTCCGGCCGACGAGAAGTGGACGCCGGAGCATCTTTTCCACTTCCTCGAGAACCCGAAGAAGGTCCATCCGGGCACCTCGATGGGCTTCGCCGGCCTGAAGAAGGCGGAGGACCGGGTGAACATCATCGCCTATCTCAACGAGGATGACGGCAGCCCCGACCCGCTGCCCTGATCGCCTCGAACCGAGCATGACGCGGGCCGCCTCCGGGCGGCCCGCTGCATTTCAGGGCCGTCGCATCTCCGGCGTCATGCCGAGATGCAGCTCCTCGCCCTCCCAGGGGTTCGCCCGCGCCAGCGCCTCGTCCACCTCGATGCCGAGGCCGGGCCCGGTTGGCGGGATGAGGTCGCCCGCCTCCCAGCGCACGCCCTTCACCAGCGCGGCGTGGAACCCCTCCCACCGCTCGATGCTTTCGAGGATGAGGAAGTTCGGGATGCAGGCGGCGAGCTGCACGTTCGCCGCCCCCTCGACCGGCCCGCAATAGAGATGCGGCGCCATCTGCGCGTAATGGGGCTCCGCCATCGCGGCGATCTTCTTCGCCTCGAGGATGCCGCCGACGCGCCCGAGCGCCGGCTGAAGGATCGAGGCGGCGCCCGTCGCCAGCACCCGCTGAAACTCGTACTTGGTGGTGAGCCGCTCCCCCGTCGCGACCGGGATTGAGGTGGCGCGCGCCACCTCCGCCATCATCTCCGGGCTCTCCGGCGGCGTCGGCTCCTCGAACCAGAGCGGGTCATAGGGTTCTAGCCGCCGCGCCAGCCGCTTCGCGCCAGAGACGGTGAACTGCCCGTGCGTGCCGAAGAGAAGGTCCGCCTTCGCCCCCACCGCCTCGCGGATGCGCCGGCAGAAGCGTTCGGAGCGGTCGAGGTCCTCCAGCGTCGGCTGGTGCCCGTCATAGATCGTGTAGGGCCCGGCCGGGTCGAACTTCACCGCGGTGAAGCCCTCCGCCACATAGGCCGCGGCCCGCTCGGCGGCGACATCGGGGTCGGAATAGACAGCGTGCGCCGAATGCGCGTCCTCGTCGCCGGGCGGGTACAGATAGGTATAGGTCCGCAGCCGCTCATGGCAGCGCCCGCCGAGAAGTTGATGCACCGGCCGGTCCGCCGCCTTGCCGACGATGTCCCAGCAGGCGATTTCCAGTCCGGCGAAAATGGCCATCAGCGTCGGGTCCGGCCGCTGGTGATAGCCGGCCGAATAGGTGAGCCGATAGAGCCGCTCGATCCCGTGCGGGTCGGCGCCGGCGAACCAGCGGCCGAAAACATCCCGCGCCGCCGCCTCGATCACCTTCGGCCCGAAGCTGGCGCAATAGATCTCGCCCCAGCCGACCACGCCGCAAACGGTCGTCAGCTTCACCAGGATGAAATAGCGCCCGCCGCGCCGCGGCGGCGGGTTCTTCACGATGAGGACGTCGAGATCGGCGAGTTTCATCGGGTCACCCTAGTCGAAGAGAACCACGTTCCGCACGCCGATCCCGGCGCGGGTCCGGTCCAGCGCGGCGTTGATCTCGGCGAAGGGGAAGCGGCCCGTCACCAGCTCGTCGAGTTTCAACGTTCCGGCCTCGTAGAGCGAGAGGAGCGCCGGAATGTCGATCTGCGGCGTCGATTTGCCCATCTTGGAGCCGAGAATCCGCTGCCCGGCGTCCGCCAGCGTCAGCGGGTCGAAGGTGGAGGTCTCGCCGAGCCGGCCCATGCCGACCAGCACCGCCGCGCCGCCCGGCGCCAGCATCTCGTAGGCCTGCGCCATCGCCCCGGTATTGCCGACCGTGACGAAAACGAAATCCGCCCCGCCCGAGGTCATCGCCCGCACGTTGGAGGCCGTCTCGGCCCCGACCGGCAGGCAATCCGTCGCGCCGAAGCCGAGCGCGATCTCCCGCTTTTCCGCCGACGGGTCGACCACGATGACGCGGGCGGCGCCCCGATGCGCCGCCGCCTGCACTGAGTTGATGCCGACGCCGCCGGCGCCGATCACCACCGCCGTCGCCCCCGCCGGCATCTCCGCCGTGTTCGCCACCGCGCCCCAGCCGGTGATGACGCCGCAGGCGAGGAGCGAGGCCTCGGCCCAGCCGATCCCGCCGCCGATCCGGGCGATCTGCGAATGGTGGACCACAACCTCCTCGGCGAAGGCGCCGCACTTGAGGCCTTGGAGCACCGGCGCGCCGGCGGCGTCGCGGAGCGGCGTCGCCGCGTTGAGCGGGAAGGGCTCGGTGCAATAGGTGCGCTGGCCGCGCGCGCAGCAGGGGCAATGCCCGCAGGAGCGGATCAGCGTCACCACCGCCCGGTCGCCGGGCGCCAGCCCCTCGACGCCGGGGCCGACCTGCACCACCTCGCCCGCCGCCTCGTGGCCGTAGACGGCCGGCGGCGTTCCGCCCCAGCCGCCGGCGATGAAGATGAGGTCGGAATGGCAGATCGCCACCGCCTTCATGCGGACGCGGACCTCCCCCGGCCCGGGCGCGGCGAGGTTCAGCTCCTCGATCACGAGCGGCGCGCCGAAGGCGCGGGTCACGGCGGCTTTCATCGGCTCCCCCCGAATGGCGAAGGCTTCACCGATGCCGCCCGCCGCGCGCGGCCGCATCGCGGAAAGCGAAGCGAAAGGTCGCGATTGCGCCGCGCTTGCCGCCGGCGGGGGCGCCCCCTAGCTTGAATCGCACGAGAAAGAGGAGCCCGCCCATGCGCCCCACCAGACGCGACCTCGCCCTCGGCCTCGCCGCCGCCGCGCTGCCGCTTCGCCCGTTCCGGGCCCGCGCCGAGGAGGGGGTGATCCGCTCCCACGGCGCCTCGCTGATCGGCGCGCTGAAATACCCGGCGGACTTCCCGCATTTCGACTATGTGAACCCTGACGCGCCGAAGGGCGGCGTCGCGCGGCAGGCGACGCAGGCCAACTTCGACAGCTTCAACCCCTTCATCGTGAAGGGCACGCCGCCGACCGGAATGGGCCTCGTCTTCGACGAGCTGATGGCGCCCTCGCTGGAGGAGGGCTCGACGCAATACGGCCTCCTCGCCGAATGGTTCGAGCATCCGGCGGATCATTCCTGGGCGGCCTACAAGCTTCGCGAGGAGGCGCGCTGGCACGACGGGCGGCCGATCACCGTCGAGGACGTGATCTGGAGCTTCGAGACCCTCGTCTCGCAGGGCGACCCGCAATACCGCTTCTACTACGCCAACGTGACCGGCGCGCGGGACATGGGCGGCGGCGTCGTCCGCTTCGATTTCGACCAGAGCGGCAACCGCGAATTGCCGCATATCATGGGCCAGCTCACCGTGCTGCCGAAGCACTGGTGGGAGGGGAAGGAGTTCGACCGCTCCTCGCTCGACCCGCTGATGGGCTCCGGCCCCTATCGGATCGGCGCCTTCGAGCCGGGCCGGTTCGTCGAGTACGAGCGGGTGGAGGACTATTGGGGGCGGGACCTTCCCGTGAACCGCGGCGCCCACAATTTTGACCGGCTCCGTTTCGAGATCTTCCTCGACGCCGAGGCGGCCTTCGAAGGCTTCAAGTCCGGCGCCTTCGACTACCGGGATGAGAATTCCGCCTCGAAATGGGCGCAGGCCTATGCGTTCCCCGCCGCGACGTCCGGCAAGGTGAAGCGCCAGGAGGTGGAGACCGAGGGGCCGAAGACCACCCAGACTTTCGCCTTCAATCTCCGCCGCCCGAAATTCGCCGACCGGCGGGTGCGGGAGGCGATCGGCCTCGCCTTCGATTTCGAATACACCAACCGCACCATCTACTTCTCGCAATACGCCCGGCCTTCCAGCTACTTCCAGGGCACGCCCGACCTGATGCAGGCGGGCGGCCCGCCCGAAGGCGCGGAGCTGGCGCTGCTCGAACCGTTGCGGGACCGGATTCCGGACCAGGTCTTCGGCCCGGCCTGGAACCCGCCGACGACCGACGGCTCCGGCCGCAACCGCCGCACGCTCCGCCAGGCTTCCGACCTCCTCGAAGCGGCCGGCCTGAAGGTGGAGGGCGGCAAGCTCCGCCAGCCGGACGGCGCGCCCTTCGAGATCGAGTTTCTGTCCTCTCAGGATTCGCAGCAGCGGGTGATCGACCCCTTCATCCGAAATCTCGAACAGCTCGGCTTCACCGCCTCGTTCCGCGTCGTCGACGGGCCGCAATACATCCGCCGCGTGGCGCAGGACGACAGCTTCGACTGGGACATGATCATCTGGGGCGTGGCCAATTCCGAGAGCCCGGGCAACGAACAGCGAAGCTATTGGGGCTCCGACACGGCGATGCGGGTCGGCTCCCGCAATGTCTGCGGCGTCGCCGACCCGGCGGTGGACGCGCTGATCGACAAGATCGTCTTCGCGGAGGACCGGGAGAGCCTCGCCGCCGCCTCGCGGGCGCTCGACCGGGTGCTGCTCTGGAACTGGTACATGATCCCGCAGCTCTACACCCCGTTCGACCGCATCGCGTATTGGGACCGGTTCGGCCATCCGGACCCCTATCCGCCGCGGGACCCGGGCTTCCCCACCGTCTGGTGGTGGGACCAGGCGAAGGCCGCCGCGCTCGGGGATTCGCGGTGAGGGCCCTTGCGGCGCTCTCCGCGCTTCTCCTTCTCGCCGCCCCGGCCTTCGCCGAGCCGATCACCGCGCATGGCGTCTCGGCCTTCGGCGCGCTGAAATATCCGCCCGATTTCAAGCATTTCGACTATGTGAACCCGGAGGCGCCGAAGGGCGGGACGTTGAAGACGCGCTCCACCTACGCCCTCAACACCTTCAACAGCCTCCACCCCTTCCCGTTGAAGGGGGATACGCCGGCGGAGATCGCGCTCTGGGTCTATGAGCCGCTGATGGTCCGCGCCGAGGACGAGCCGGATGCCGTCTATGGCCTCGTCGCCGAGAGCGTCACCTATCCCGAGGACCGGTCCTGGGCCGAGTTCCGCCTCCGCCCCGAGGCCCGTTTCTCCGACGGTGCGCCGGTGACGGCGGAGGATGTCGTCTTCTCCCTCGACATCCTGAAGGAGAAGGGCGCGCCGCAGTACCGGAACATCTATTCCGGCATCGAGAAGGCCGAGGCGCTCGCCTCCGATCTCGTCCGCTTCAGCTTCAGGGAAGGCTACGCGACGCGGGATCTGCCGATGGTCGCGGCCGGCGTCCCGGTCATCCCGAAGCACGCGTGGGAGGGGAAGGACTTCGCCGAATCCACGCTGGACCGGCCCATCGCCTCCGGCCCCTACCGCGTCGGCGCCTTCGAGCCGGGGCGCACCATCTCCTTCGAGCGGCGGGAGGATTACTGGGCGAAGGACCTGCCGGTGAATCGCGGCCGATGGAATTTCGACCGGATCGACCTCGAATATTTCCGGGACTACACGGCCGCCTTCGAGGCCTTCAAGGCCGGCGCCTATGATCTCCACGAGGAGTTCTTCTCGAAGATCTGGGCCACCGGCTACGATTTCCCGGCGGTGACGGACGGTCTGGTGATCCGCGACACGCTGCCAGATGGCCGCCCCTCCGGCGCGCAGGGCTACTGGTTCAACCTCCGCCGCGAGAAGTTCGCCGATCCGCGCGTGCGGGAGGCGCTGGCGATGGCCTTTGACTTCGAATGGTCGAACCGCACGCTCTTCTACGGCCTCTATTCCCGCACCGAGAGCTTCTTCCAGGGCTCGCCGCTCGCCGCCGCCGGGCCGCCATCGCCGGCCGAACAGGCGCTGCTCGAGCCGCTGATCGGCGACCTGCCCGAGACCATCCTCTCCGCGCCCGCCTTTGTCCCGCCCGTCACCGACGGCTCCGGCCGGCTCCGGCGGCAGCTGAGGGATGCGGGCGCGCTTCTCGACGCCGCGGGCTGGACCATCGGCGCCGACGGCAAGCGGCGGAACACGGCCGGGGAGGTCCTCTCCATCGAGTTCCTTGACGACAGCCCGACCTTCGAGCGGATCACCGGCCCCTATGTGAAGAATCTCGAACTTCTCGGCGTCGCCGCCACGATGCGGACCATCGACGCGCCGCAATTCGAGGAGCGCCGCAAGACGTTCGACTTTGACATCACCGTCGCCCGCTATTCGATGCCGGCGACGCCGGGCTTCGAGCTTTTCAACATCTTCTCCTCCGGCGCGGCCTCCGATCCCGGCTCCAACAACCTCGCCGGCGTCGCCAACCCGGCCGTCGACGCGCTGATCGAGGCGGTGGTCGCCGCGAAGACGGCGGAGGCCCACGCCGTGGCTGTTTCCGCGCTCGACCGGGCGCTCCGCGCGCTCCACATCTGGGTTCCGCAATGGTCGAAGGGCAGCCACACCATGGCCTGGTGGGACAGGTTCGGCCGGCCGGAGACGAAGCCGCCCTATGATCGCGCCATCGAAGACACCTGGTGGCTCGATCCGGCGAAATCCGCCGCGCTCGACGCGAAGCGGGGCGGCTGAGCGCTACCGCCCGGGCGCTCCGGCGCCTATATCGGGGCTCTGACCGGGAGGCCGCCATGCGCCCCTTCGCCCTCATCCTCGTGCTCGCCCTCGCCGCCTGCGTGGAGCCGACCGCCCATGCGCCGGCCGATCCCGGCGCCTCGCATCCCGAAGGCTATTCCGAGACGCGGATCGAGCCCGGCCGCTGGCGCGTCGCCTTTGCCGGCAACTCCGTCACCAGCCGCGAGGCGGTGGAGAACGCGCTCCTTTTCCGCGCCGCCGAGGTGACGCTCCGCGAGGGCGGGGACTGGTTCCGCGTGGTGGAGGGCGATCTCGAGACGGACATCCGCCGGGTCGTGATCGGCGGCGACGACCTCGAATATCCGGGCCTGTTCGGCCGACGGCGCGGCGTCGGCTACGTCCCCTTCGGCGGCCTCGCCACGCTCGACACGCGGGAGGTGAAGCGCTTCACCGCCATCGCCGAGATCCTGGTCGAGGCGGGCGCGAAGCCGGAGGGCGACGCCGACGCCTACGACGCGCGGGCGGTGATCGACGATCTCGGCCCGAAACTGACTGGCGCCGCGGGGTAGGGCGCTTCACATCCGCTGCTGTCACGCTATGTCAGGAGGCGGCGCGCCCGCTCTCCCGCGCGCGCGGGGCGCATGATACGGGCGAT
Source organism: uncultured Paracoccaceae bacterium (assembly GCA_937952085.1). Lineage (GTDB taxonomy): Bacteria > Pseudomonadota > Alphaproteobacteria > Rhodobacterales > Rhodobacteraceae > Pikeienuella. The sequence continues at coordinate 13,462 of CALFYQ010000410.1, forward strand.
CCATGGCCGAACAGAAATTCCTCTCGATCCGCGGCGCGCGGGAGCACAATCTGAAGGGGATCGACGTCGATCTTCCGCGGAACCAGCTCTCTGTGATCACGGGGCTTTCCGGTTCCGGCAAGTCCTCCCTCGCCTTCGACACGATCTACGCCGAGGGGCAGCGCCGCTACGTCGAATCGCTCTCGGCCTACGCCCGGCAGTTCCTGCAGATGATGCAGAAGCCGGAGGTGGACCATATCGAGGGCCTCTCGCCCGCCATTTCCATCGAGCAGAAGACGACCTCGCGCAACCCGCGCTCCACCGTCGGAGCGGTGACGGAGATTTACGACTATCTCCGCCTCCTC
>CALFYQ010000411.1 GCA_937952085.1 uncultured Paracoccaceae bacterium
ACGCGAAGGCGCTCGACATGGCCAAGCGGGCCATCGCCGCGGGGCACGATCTGCGGGCCGACGAGCCCGCGCGGCAGTTCTTCTACCTCCCGCTGATGCATTCGGAGAGCCTGTCGGACCAGGATCGCTGCGTCCGGCTCGTCCTCACCCGGATGCCGAAGACGGGGCAGAGCGTGCTGCCCCATGCGCGGGCGCATCGGGAGGTGATCCGTCGCTTCGGCCGGTTCCCCTACCGCAACGACGCGCTCGGCCGCGCCTCCACCACGGGGGAGCGGAGCTGGATCGAGGCCGGCGGCTACGCCGCCTGAGCCGGCGCGGCTTGGCGCCGCGCCCCGCGCGACCTAGTCTCCCGGCAGTGAAGGCCGAGGGAGGACGGAATGGCCGCGTTCGACGTCGTCGTGATCGGGGCGGGCCCCGGCGGGTATGTATGCGCCATCCGCGCCGCGCAGCTCGGCCTCAAGGCCGCGATCGTGGAGCGGGAGCATCTGGGCGGGATTTGCCTCAACTGGGGCTGCATCCCGACCAAAGCGCTGCTGCGCTCCTCGGAGGTCTTCCACCTGATGCACCGGGCGAAGGAGTTCGGGCTGAAAGCGGACGGAATCGGCTATGATCTCGACGCCGTGGTGAAACGCTCGCGCGGCGTCGCCAAGCAGCTGAATTCCGGCGTCGGGCACCTGCTGAAGAAGAACAAGGTCCAGGTCTTCATGGGCGCGGCGTCGCTGCCCTCGAAGGGCAAGGTCGTCGTGAAGACGGAGAAGGGCGAGGAGACGCTGGAGGCGAAGGCCATCGTCGTCGCCACCGGCGCCCGCGCCCGCGAGCTTCCGGGCCTCGAGGCGGACGGCGATCTCGTCTGGACCTACAAGCACGCGCTCCAGCCGCCGCGGATGCCGAAAAAGCTCCTGGTGATCGGCTCCGGCGCCATCGGCATCGAATTCGCCAGCTTCTACAACACGCTCGGCGCCGAGACGACGGTGGTCGAGGTGCTCGACCGCATCCTGCCGGTGGAGGACGCCGAGATCAGCGCCCATGCGAAGAAGCAGTTCGTCAAGCAGGGCATGAAGATCCTCGAAAAGGCCGCGGTGAAGAAGCTCGACCGCGCCAAGGGGAAGGTCACCGCGCATATCGAGCAGGGCGGCAAGACCGAGACGATGGAGTTCGACACCGTCATCTCCGCCGTCGGCATCGTCGGCAACGTCGAGGGGCTCGGCCTCGATGCGCTCGGCGTGAAGGTCGACCGCACCCATGTCGTGGTGGACGAATACTGCCGCACCGGCGTCGACGGCCTCTACGCCATCGGCGACGTCGCCGGCGCCCCCTGGCTCGCCCACAAGGCCAGCCATGAGGGGGTGATGGTCGCCGATCTCATCGCCGGCAAGAACCACGTCCACCCGGTCCGCCCCGAGAGCATCGCCGGCTGCACCTATTGCCAGCCGCAGGTCGCCTCGGTCGGCCTCACCGAGGCGAAGGCGAAGGAGAAGGGCTACGAGGTGAAGGTCGGCCGCTTCCCGTTCATCGGCAACGGCAAGGCCATCGCCCTCGGCGAGGCGGAAGGCATGGTGAAGACCGTCTTCGACGCGAAGACCGGGGAGCTGCTCGGCGCCCACATGGTCGGCGCGGAGGTCACCGAACTGATCCAGGGCTATGTCGTCGCCCGCACGCTGGAGACGACGGAGGCCGAGCTTTTCGAGACGGTCTTCCCGCACCCGACGCTCAGCGAGATGATGCACGAGGCCGCGCTCGACGCCTACGGCCGCGCCATCCACTTCTGAACCCGGTGAGGCGGCGCCCGGCGCCGCCTCAATCCATCCCACTCACCGACTTGAAGCCGCCGATGATCGTTTTCTGGTCGGGCGTGATCGCTTGCGCCGTATCCTCGGTGCGGCGGGCGGTGACGTCGCCGCCGCCGGTCGCGGCGTCGAGTTCGGCCTCTGCGAGCGGTTCGGCGCGTTGCTGCGGTTTCGGAGCCTTCGCCATCGCGGCCTCCTTCCTTGCGCCGGCACTCTAGCACGGGCTGGGGTCCGCCGGGGTGACGCGCGTCACCATCCGGCGCCGCGGCGTCAGGCCGCCAGCAGCGCCTTCAGGTCCAGCCGCTTCGTCACCATGCCGAGATGGCCGTTCGCATCCACCGGCCATTCCGCTTCCGGCTTGTCCCAGTAGAGCTCCACCCCGTTGCCCTCCGGGTCGTCGAGATAGAGCGCCTCGGAGACGCCGTGGTCGGAGGCGCCGCTGAGCGGCCAGCCCGCCGCCTCCAGGCGCCGCAGCGCGTCGCCGAGATCCCGCCGCGTCGGGTAGAGGAGGGCGAGGTGATAGAGCCCGGTCATCCCCGGCGGCGGCCGCCGCCCGCCCTTCGACTCCCAGGTGTTCATG